>JAGGWE010000043.1 GCA_021157665.1 Sulfurimonas sp. | reverse complement strand
TGTAAATTTGGTATAGTTTCATTATCAATTATTTCCATCTCTATCTTTAAGTCTTCAACTTTATTTTGTGAATTTAATATTAAATTTTGATAATTAACCATTTGTAAAGATGAAATAGTTAATACTGTTTTATCTTTTATTTTTTGATTATTACTATATATTTGTTTTACTGCTTTTGTATACTCTCTTAATTTATCAGTATGAAATTTAATCTTTTCCTTCAAAAAACTAGTTTTTGTTTGTTTGTAAAATGCGATTTTCTCATCAATCTTAGCAATTTTTTGTGTTTTAAATAATTCTATCTGTCTTTTTAAATTTTTAGTTTCTAAGTTTTCTAAAGTACTTATTTTTACCTCTATCGCTTTTATATTATTATTATTATTTAAAATAAATTGGTCTATTTTACTTTTGTATCTATTTTCAACATAAACTATAACTTCTTTATTTTTTTTCAATGCTTCTTCATTTGATATTGCTTGTGTTTTTATTTCAATAAAATTTTTTAATTTTTTATTTGCAGATATACTTGTAACTTCTGAGACAAAATCTTCCTTTGTTGAAATTTTATCTTCTACATTAAACACTAAATTTGCTGTTTTAACAAGAGTATCAGAGTCTGCTATTAAATCTTCTCCAATAAATCCAATTTGTAGATTTGATTTTACTTCATATATTGGTGTTTTAAGCAATGCGAAAACAACTGCTCCAACCGTAACCAAGCTTGTAAAAATAATTATAAACTTCTTTCTTCTCATCAAAGTTTTAAAAAGTTCCCGTAAATCTATCTCATCTTCTTCTATATATCCAGCATTATTTTCTTGCAAGTTTTTCCTTTAATTTAAAAAAAAGTTTTCTATTCGTTTTAGTTGAATAGAAGAATACTCTATATCTGACTTTAAAAAACTTATAATCTCACTATATTTTTTTAAAGTAACTACATTTTTTAAAATCTCATCATTAAAATTCATATAATCATGAATCATTGCATTTCTTAATCCTATTGCACTTTTCATTGTGCTAAATACTTCATCTTCTATAAGTCCCATGTCGTACATAAATTCAAAAGCATCGGAACCTTTTTGTGGAACGACAGGACAGTTAAAGTATTTTAATATTCGTTTCGCTTTACCTATAGAGTTTTCTACAATAACTTGCATTGAGTTTTTAACTGCCCTAATCTCTATTTTACTCCAGTTCTCTTTTTTACTCATCTCATCAAGGATTTCCAACTCTTCATTTGCTACAATTATTGTTTTAAGCAAGTATTCTTGAAATGTCATCTTTATCCCCTTTTAATACTATATATCCATTGTTTATACTATGTCTCATCTCTTGTGTAACTGTTGATAAATCTATAACATCATAATCAACTTCATCTAGTTTAAAATTATAGCCAATATCTACCCAAACCTTTGACATTTTACCCCAAGCATCAGCTTTATTATTCTTTAAAAGTACTGCAAAATCATAGTCGCTTCTTTCATGAAAAGTACCAAGAGCACGACTACCAAATAATATGGCTACATCAAGATAATCAAACTTTTGAGAATTAAAAATATCTCCAAGTTTTTCTAACTCTATAACTTTAGTTCTAGCATAAAATCTATGTTTCTCATTTAACATCTAATTACTTTTTTGCAACTTTTCTTTAAGTATAATCTTTCCACTCTCAACCCCTGGTTGATCATAAGCATTTATATACATAAACTTCGCACATATTGATGTTAATAACTCATACTCATACATCAAACCTGCTATCGCTTTTTCACTCACTCCATCTATTGTAATCACATCACATGGAATATCATTTAAATTGTTTATTGATAAGATTGTAGCATCTGCTTGCTTGTTTATTAGTGAAGAGAATTTTACACCATTTATATAATCTAAATCTTCTAAGCCTTCTAGTTTGGCATGTGGAATCTCTAAATCACTATCAAAATCATCTACTTTTATCACGGTTACTGTTTTATCCCTTTTACCTTCAACTATAAGTTGTAAAAAAGAGTGTTGGTCTATTGGTCCGATTATCCCTATTGGAGTTAATCCTTGTCTTGTATTATTAATATCAACTTTTCCTAAACTCTCACCCCAAAGTTGGATATACCATTTATTAAAGCCCTCTAGTCTTGATGAGTATGAAAAAACTACATTTATGTTGAAACTATTTTTATATTCTGTAAAAAATCTTGCTTTTTTTAAGAGTCTTTTGTATAA
The DNA here is from genome assembly GCA_021157665.1 of Sulfurimonas sp. Classification (GTDB taxonomy): domain Bacteria; phylum Campylobacterota; class Campylobacteria; order Campylobacterales; family Sulfurimonadaceae; genus Sulfurimonas. The sequence continues at coordinate 1,106 of JAGGWE010000043.1, read as the reverse complement.
AGAGGTGTTTTCGACACTCTCAGCCGAAGGCAAGCCATCGGTTCCTTGGTTATCGACACTCTCAGCCGAAGGCAAGCCATCGGTTCCTTGGTTATCGACACTCTCAGCCGAAGGCAAGCCATCGGTTCCTTGGTTTTTGACACTCTCAGCCGAAGGCAAGCCATCGGTTCCTTGGTTATCGGACGCGATGGCTTGCCTTCGCCCTATACTAAAGAAACCATCATAAACCTCCTTAGCCCCACTTAACAACTCATCAATATCTATCCCGACAATAGCAAGAGGAACTAATCCAACAGCAGAAAAAACTGAAAATCTTCCACCTACATCTTTTGGAATCTCAAAAATTTGCATCTCATTTACTTTTGCATAATGATTTAGTTTTGAATCAAATTCTGTTATAACTAAAGTATTTGTTTTATCACACTTGATTAATGAATTTATATATTTAAAAATAGAGATAGTTTCTATAGTTGTACCAGATTTTGAAATAATTATAAAAAGAGTGTCACTTAAATCAATAGCTTCTATTTTTGACTTAATATCAATAGGATCTGTCGTTTCTAAAAAATATAGCTGTTTAGTTAAACTCTTTGAGTGTTTTAAAAACTTATAAATAGCATAAGTTCCAAGAGTGCTTCCACCTATCCCTATCACTACAATATTTTTTTGTTTAACTGTCTGTGCATACTCTTTAAAAGCAGTAGTATCTTGATAAACTAAATTATAATAACCTATATACTCTTTCTCTTTTAAAATCTCACTAAACAGATTTTCATCAGATATAGTTGGATTGAAATTGTGTTTATATTTCATAAATCTTTATCCTATTTTCTAATTCGTAAAAATATCGGAAATCTTGGATTTCCTTTTGTCGTTAAACCGTAATATTTAAATGTAATTATAGCACCTATTTTTGGTGGAACTTCTCTTTGATTATCAGTAAATCCACTTCCTATTTTTATAACTTTTAAATTTTTAAGCCTACAAGAGAGTGAACCCATCACTCCCTCATATTTTCCATTACCATCATTATATCCGACTACTTCACACTCTTCGTCTATATAACTTTTTACTTTTAAAGCATTGTTATCTCTACCAGTATAGTA
>JAGGWE010000225.1 GCA_021157665.1 Sulfurimonas sp. | reverse complement strand
CAAATGAGAGAGAATTTGCTGAATTTATGAAGATAAAAGCAAAGTATATGGCACTTCCAAATCCAAGAAGAGATCAAGTGCTTATGCAAGAGGCTATCAAAGAGGGTGAGGCATTTAAAATGAGCTATCCTCGTTCTATGTATAATGCTATTATAGATACAATGCTTACAAATTTAAGAATGGCAGAAGCAGCTTTAAATGAAACTATTGCAGATTTATATGTAAGATTGGATAAGCCAAAAAGTGCAGAGTATTATAGAAATATTAAGCCACAACCTTGGATGAACTGGGAAGAGATTGATAGAGCAAATTCACCATGGTATAGAGAAATATTTGAAGGTGATGGTACCCAGAGTTGGTATGCCTTTATGATTCCAGATACTCAGAGTGTTGTTTCAAGAAATACTGTCAAAGAAGAATCAATTTTAGAAAATGAATTTACAGAAGATGGTCAAATAAAAGATGAGATGGATGAAATTATAGATGATGCTACAAAAGAGGAACTTATACCTGCATTAGAAGAACAAAAACAAAAAACTTTAAGTAGTATGCAAGAGTATGAGATACAAAGAACTCAAGAGTTGGTAGAAAAAGGTGTTTTAACTCAAGAAGAATTTGAATCAATAAGAGATGAAATATTAGATAATAAATAGATATAAAAAATATAAACAAGTTAGGAATTAAAATATGAAACTAAGTAATTATGATGAATTTCCAGCAGATATACCTGTTATCGCTGAAGATGAACTCTTTTTATACCCTTTTATGATTTCACCACTTTTTCTAAGTGATGAAGATAATATTAATGCAGCAACTAAAGCGATAGATGAAAATTCATTAATTATAGTTTGTTCTACAAAGCCTAATTATGAGGGTGAAAGAGATTTTGACTCTTTATATGATGCTGGAGTTGTTGGTTCTATTATGAGAAAGGTTGCACTTCCTGATGGAAGGGTAAAAGTTCTTTTTCAAGGTTTAGCACGAGCAAAATTACTTCATTTAGTGAGTGAAAAACCATTGACTGCACGGGTTGATATTATTGAAGGGAGTGTAGTAAACTCGTTAAAAATAGATGCGATTTTAGAGATAGTTCGTGAAAAAGTCAGAACACTCTCTAGTGTTAGTAATTATTTCCCACCAGATTTATTAAAAACTATAGAAGAAAATCATGACTATAATCGCATAATAGATCTTATATGCTCAACTGTAAAATTAAAAAAAGAACAGGCGTATAAAATGTTTGTTGAGAGTGATACTGAACAAAGATTTTTATTGCTTATTGATTATCTTATAGAGGAGATTGAGGCAAATAAACTTCAAAAAGAGATAAGAGGTAAGGTTCATTCACATATAGAAAAAGTAAATAAAGAGTATTTCTTAAAAGAGCAGTTAAAACAGATTCAAAAAGAGCTTGGAACTGATACAGCTAGAGATGAAGAGATAGAAGAATACCGTAAAAAATGTAAAGAAAAAAAATCTAAAATGGGTGAAGATGCTTATAAAGAGATAAGTAAGCAGATTGAAAGATTTGCAAGAATGCATCCTGATTCTTCTGATTCATCTATGACTCAAACATATCTTGATTGGGTTTTAGAGATTCCTTTTGGTGATGAAGCTAGAAAATCTTTAAAAATTGCAGATGTTGAAACTCAGTTAGATAAAGATCATTTTTCATTAGAAAAACCTAAAAAAAGAATTGTTGAGTATTTCGCAGTAAAAGAACTTTTAGAACTTCGTGGAATTTCTCATGAAAATTCTGCAGGTGCAATTCTTTGTTTTTCAGGACCTCCTGGTGTTGGTAAAACATCATTAGCAAATTCAATTGCCACTGCATTAAAACGACCACTTATCCGTATAGCACTTGGTGGATTAGAGGATGTGAATGAGTTAAGAGGGCATAGAAGAACATATGTTGGTGCAATGCCTGGTCGGATTACCCAGGGTTTAATTGATGCTAAAAAGATGAATCCAGTTATCGTTTTAGATGAGATAGATAAAGTAAGTCGGACTCAAAGAGGCGATCCAACAGCAGCTCTTTTAGAGATTTTAGATCCAGAACAAAATAGTGAATTTAGAGATTATTATTTAAATTTTGATATAGATTTGAGTAATGTTATTTTTATAGCAACAGCAAATGATGTAGGAAAAATTCCTGTAGCTTTGAGAGATAGAATGGAGTTTATAACTGTTAGTTCTTATACTCCACAAGAGAAATTCGAGATTGCAAAAAGATATTTAATCCCTCAAGAGTTAAAAAAACATGGACTTAAAAATTCTGAACTTAGTATCTCAAAACCTGCATTAAAAGAGCTTATACATAGTTATACTCGTGAAGCTGGTGTTCGTAATCTTCGTCGTAGAATAGCTGATATAAGTAGAAAAGTTGCAAAAGATATACTTCAAAACCCAAAACTTGATAAAGTTTCAGTTAGTTTAAAAAATATAAAAGATTTTTTTGAAAAGTCAGTTTTTGAGATAGAAAAGACTGATAAAATTCCTGTGATTGGTGTTGTAAATGGTTTAGCATGGACAGCAGT
>JAGGWE010000167.1 GCA_021157665.1 Sulfurimonas sp. | reverse complement strand
GTACTTATATATTATATCTATGAAATAATACAAATATTACATATATTTGTAAGTGATCTGAAAAATTTAAAACAAAACATGACTGATAATAATGATACAAAAATATTAAAAATATTAAAAAATATTGAAGATAATACTAAATCATTAAAGGCTAAAAATGAATTATAAAATATTTTGTGATGAGAGTTGCCATCTTCAAAATGATGGGTGGGATATTATGTCACTTGGAGCTATTAAGCTTCCTGCTGATGAGTATGAAAAAGTCAAGAATGATATAAAAGAGATAAAACTAAAGCATAAAAACCCTTTTGAAATAAAATGGACAAAACTATCATATAGCCGAATGCCACTTTATAAAGAGCTTATTGATTACTTTATAGACTCAAAAATTAGTTATCGAGTTGTAAGTATCATCAATAAGCAAGACTTAAATCATAATGCTTTTAATCAGACGCATAGTGAGTTTTACTATAAGAGTTACTATTTAGTGTTGAAAAAGATAATGAATGAGAGCGATAGTTATAAAATCTATATGGACTTAAAAGACACTCGTGGGAAAGAGGCACTTGATAACCTTAAAGAGGTGTTTGAAAACTCAAGAGAGTTGCCTTTACCTTTTATGCAACATATCCGTGCGGATGAGTCTCAATTGTTGCAATTAACTGACTTGTTTACTGGTGCAGTTTCTTATAAGATGAGAGGTTTAGATGGTAGTAAAATAAAGTTAGAGATTATAGACTATATTGAGAGACGCTTGAGGCTAAAACTGAATACAACATCAAGCTATGGTTATGAAAAATTTAATAGATTTATTCAAGACCCTAAAAAGGTAAAATAGTGCAAGATTTTCCTTTGATGTTAAGTGATGAAACTAAATCGAATGAAAAAGATATTGAAAAATTATTTAAGATTTTTAAAAATGACTTTATAGATACTCAAGCTGTACTAACAATCAACTCAGTAAAGTATGTCATTACTGTTAAACCTAATGTTGTTTGTAACTGCCCTTTTTCTTTAGAAAAAAAGCCTGAAAGGTTTTGGCATATCATTACAAAAAAAGAGTTTGACTGTAAAAAAAGAAATAATCCTTGTCCTGAAGATAAAGAAAAAAATAGAGTATATTCTTCTTCAAGAGCAAAAAGAATTCATTGGATAAAACAGACTCTTGATAGTGTTGGGCAAGAACATATAAAATATTTTTATGAAGATAATGGAAAGCCTACCCATTTTATTTGGGATACGAAAAGATTTTTTATTGTGTTGATTAAACATTTGGGAAAGAGTCAAAATTTACTTGTTACTGCATATCCAGTACATAAAAACAAATATAGAGATTTTAAATCGAGGTTAAATAGATATGAAAAAAAGAAGTAGTTTTAACACCGCTTTGGTACGGCTGTGCGATGTTATCCAGCCACCTGCGAGTGAATATCTAAGAGATACTCCTCTATACCATTTGGTATATCAAGATGTAGAATTGTATTATAATGTGTCTAAATGTAACCTGATGAGCGAAAACTACTTTAACAATGTGTAAAAAAGAAACATTTTAATTAAGGTGATGAAATGACAGAATTAAAAGAGATTAATTTAGAAGAGTTTATAGAAAGTTACTTGTTTGATAGTAACAGTTATGAAAAACGAAACTATAAGGGTTATGATAGAGCTTTATGTTTGGATACTGAACTACTGTTTAGATTTTTGGAAGATACTCAAAAAGATGAGTTAGAAAAGTTAAAGACTATACACGGAGATGAGTACAAAACTAAAATAGTAAAACGCCTTTTTAAGCAGATACAATCTAAAACGATTGTAGATGTTTTAAAAAATGGTATCAAAGATAATGGTATAAAATTAGTCATCGCCTATGACAAGCCAAACTCTACTTTAAATGCTGATACTGTAAAACTTTATTCTAAAAATATTTTTTCTGTAATGAGACAAGTTCATTTTAGTCTTAACAATGAAAAATCACTTGATATGGTGCTGTTTTTAAATGGAGTGCCTATTATTACACTTGAATTAAAAAATGAGCTAACAGGTCAAAATGTAAATGACGCAATAAAGCAGTATAAACAAGACCGTGACCCACGAGAAGAACTTTTTAAGTTTGGTAGATGTTTAGTTCATTTTGCAGTAGATACAAGCTTAGTCTTTATGACTACAAGACTATCAGCACAAAAAACATTTTTCTTACCTTTTAATAAAGGTTTAAATGCAGGAAAAGCAGATAAAGAACTGAAAAAAGGTGCAGGTAATCCACCAAGTGATGGTGTAAAAACTGCATATCTTTGGGAAGATATATTTAAAAAAGAGATACTTATTGATATAGTTAAGAACTACACTCAATATATCGAAGAAAAAGACAAAGAGACTAAGAAAGTAAGTAAAAAGATTATTTTTCCAAGGTTTCATCAACTTGATGTAGTAAGTAAGCTTCTTAAAGACTCAAAAGAAAAAGGGGTTGGGGAGCGTTATCTTATTCAACACTCCGCAGGTTCAGGTAAATCTAACTCTATATCGTGGTTAGCTCATAAGCTTGTGAGTCATATGGATAGTAGTGGAGAGAAGCCAATATTTAACAGTATTATCGTTGTTACTGATAGAACAATCTTAGATAAGCAGATACAAGATAATATCTCATCGTTTACCTCTCAAAGTGGTGTTGTTGAACCTATTAAAAATGGAAGTAAACAACTAAGACAGTCTTTGAAAGATGGTAAAAAAATTATTATTTCTACTATTCAAAAATTTCCCTTTATTGTAAATGATATAGGCGATTTATCAGATAAGAACTTTGCAATAATTATAGATGAAGCTCACAGTTCAACAAGTGGTTCAACTATGCAAGGTATGGGTGAAAGTATTGGTAGTGATACAGAGAGTGAAGAGGAAAGAACAATAGAAGATGAGATTGTAGAAATTATAAAAGTTAAGAAGCTACAAAAAAATGCTTCATATTTTGCTTTTACAGCTACACCAAAAGAGAAAACTTTAGAGTTATTTGGAAAAAAAATAGATGATGGTGGATATGTTCCTTTTCATTTGTATAGTATGAAACAAGCTATTGAGGAAAACTTTATACTTGATGTTTTAAAAAACTATACTACCTATGATAGTTATTATAAACTGTTAAGTGCAATAGAGGATGACCCTAAATATGATAAAAAAAGAGCTTCTCGAAAGCTAAAGCATTATGTAGAGACACAAACGATAACTATTGATAAAAAGATTCGTATTATAGGAGACCACTTTTTTGACAATGTCATTAAGAAGATAAAAGGTCAAGCAAAGGCTATGATAGTTACACAGTCACGACAAGAAGCTGTTAAATACTTTATGTCATTAAATAGATACTTAAAAGATAATAATCAGCCATATAAAGCTATTTTGGCTTTTTCAGGAACTGTAAAAATAGATGATGAGGAATACACAGAGGGCAAGTTGAATGGTTTTGGCGACTCAAAGACAAAAGAGGAGTTTGATACCCAAAAGTATAAGTTTTTAGTTGTAGCAGATAAATACCAAACTGGATTTGACCAACCAAAATTACACACGATGTATGTGTTTAAAAAACTTGGTGGTGTTAAATGTGTGCAGACACTTTCACGACTTAATCGTGTAATGCCAAATAAAAACGAAACCTTTGTACTTGACTTTTACAATACGCACGATGATGTTGAAAAGTCATTTAAAGATTATTATGAAATGACATCTTTAGAAGAAAAAACTGACCATAATAAATTATATGACTTGGTTGACTTATTGGATGATTTTAAAGTTTATGATAATGTGCTTATTGAAAGTTTTGCAGAAGCAATTATAAGCAATAAAAAAGAGGATGTGATACATTCGATTTTAGATAGTGCAGTAGAAGAGTTTACAGAGTTAGATAAAGATACAAAAATAGAGTTTAAAGGTAAAGTACAATCTTTTTTACGACTATATTCATTTTTGGTTCAAATCATACCTTTTAGAGATGAAAATATTGCTGTTGAAAAAAGGTATATGTTTTTGAGTAAATTGTATTCAAAATTAGAGATTGAAAAAGATGAAGACCTTTCAAAAGGAATACTGGACAATATTGATTATGATAGTTACAGAATACAGTTAAATGATATACAAAATATAGGACTTGGTGGCGATGGTGTTCTTAAACCGATGACTGGCGACGGAAGTGGTGGTAGTGCAGAACCTGAGATAGATGTACTCTCAAATATCTTACAAACCTTTAATGATAAGTTTGGAAATGTAGACTTTGGCGACGATGATAAAGTGAAGCGATTAGTTCAAAATATTAGTGATGATATTAGAACTAACAGTGACTTTGTAAAATCAACATCAAACACAGATAGACAAAATATGAGAGTTGTGTTTGAAGATGTTGCTGCAAATACTATACAAGACTATTTTATGGGAGATGGATTTAAAATATATCAGCAGTTTACAAATAATAATGATTTTAAAAAGGTGTTTTTAGCTCAGTTATTTGAGAAAGTTTCTTATGATATGGGAATAGGAATATAGATAAAATTATTTTAAAATTATGGAGATAAAATATTATATGAAATGTTATTACAGTGAGGTACTAAATGGTAAGTTGTAAAGAAGCGATAGTTTTACTAAATATGGGTGGACCTAACAATCTTGATGAAGTTGAGATGTTTTTAAAAAATATGTTTGCTGATAAAAATATATTGACGATGAAGAGTGATTTACTTAGAAGTTTTGTTGGAACTATGATAACTTTTATTAGAACTGAAAGTTCCCAAGATATTTATAAACAGATTGGTGGAAAATCTCCGATAGTTGGACATACTAAAAAGCTTGTTGCAAAGCTTCAGCAAAGAGTAGGGGATAGTGTTATTGTTGATTTTGCTATGCGTTATACTCCACCATTTGCAGATGAAGTTGTTGAGAGATTAAATGAGCAAAGCGTAGATAAAATTTATCTAATTCCACTTTATCCTCAATATTCAACTACAACAACAAAGTCATCCTTGGAAGATTTTGAAGATGCTTATCATCATGTAAATGGTAATGCAGTTTTAAGTGAGATAAAACATTTTTTTCAAAATGAGACTTATAACAAAGCGATAATCCAGAGGATAAAAGAGAGTATCGGTAATTCTGAATATGGAGATTTTGACATAATTTTTTCAGCTCATGGACTTCCTCAAAAGATAGTAGATGCTGGTGATCCATACGAGCAACATGTATCTCGGCATGTGGAGATTTTAAAAGAGATGCTGCAAAATGAGAATATGAATTTTCATGAAACTCATTTAGCTTTTCAGTCAAAAGTTGGACCTATGAAATGGTTAACTCCATCCTTAGAAACGAAACTTTCTGAAATAAGAAATAGAGGAGTTATAATCTTTCCACTTGCTTTTACTATAGATAACTCTGAAACAGATTTTGAATTAGAGATAGAGTACCGAGAGATAGCTGAGAAGATGGGATTTAAAAACTATAGAGTTTGTAAATGCCCAAATGATAGTGAGTTATTTGTTGATGCTTTAGTTGAAATATTTGAGAAGATGAAGTAGGACATAATGAAAGTTGTAATTTTTGATATGGACGGAACACTTCTTGATTCTAAAAAAGATATTACTATATCTGTAAATTATATTAGAGAGTTACATTATAATTTACCACCTTTAAGTGAAGCATTTATTGTTGAAGCTATAAATATGGAGGTGAGAAATCTTCCAAAACTATTTTATGGTACAGAACTTTATGAGCAAAAAGACAAAGATGTTTTTGAGATACATTATGCAATGCAGTGCGTACAAAATCCATATCTTTATGATGGAGTTTTTCAAACACTTCAAAAACTATATAAAAGTGGAATAAAACTCTCAGTAGCTACAAACGCACCGACACCTTTTGCTATAAGAATGTTAGAGCATTTAAAAGTTGCTAGTATGTTTGATATGATAGTTGGAGCAGATAAGGTTGTTGTATCAAAACCAGATCCACAGATGTTAAATGATATTTTAAATTACTATGATTTTGACAGAACAAAACATCATGCTTGGATGGTTGGAGACAACTCAAAAGATATGTTAAGTGCTAAAAATGCAGGGATTGATTCTATCTTTGCAACTTGGGGATTTAGTCCAAATGGGAAACATGATAAACTAATCCACATGCCAGAAGAGATATTAGATATAGTTTTATAAATATTCAAGGGTGTTTAGAGATAGCTTATGATAAAATATCTGAAATATGATTATGGAGTTGTTTATGTTTGGTATTGAATTTTTAGTTTCCTTCTCTTTTATGACACTTCTTTTTTTAAGACAAATCTCTATTTTAAAACAACCCAACAAGATTAATTATGCACCATTAATGATTGGGATAGGTGCTATTAGTTCTGTAGTTCATTTTATTATACATCCTGATGTAAATGATGTTATTTTACTTTTAAGAGAGTCTTTTTTTCCTCTTTTAGTAGCTTTGTTTTTTTATATTGTTATGAATATTTTACATCAAACTCAGCAAACTCAAAATGCAAAAATACAAGATGAATTTACAAAAGTTTTGGTTGAACAAGTTACAGAGTTAAAAGAGTATATGTTAGATTTAGAAACAAGAATGACAAATTTTCAACTAGAAGATAGAGTGGCACAAAAAGAGATACGGACTAAATTTATAGAAGATATTAAAGTTCTTGATGCCATACAAATAAATCAAACTAAGTTTTTAGAAAAATTTGATGGGATGGACAAATGGCATAAAGATGTTTCAAAAGAGTTTGAAAATTTTATAGAAGTTCAAATGCCAGGACTTGATAATGTTGTACATAAACATATAGATATCCTTAGAGTAGCAGAACAAGATCACTACAACAAACTTAACAACACACTTCAAAAAGCACTAGATAATAAGGGTGAAATTTCAGAAGATATGCAAGAGCTAAAAGATGATTTACAAACTATAAAAAGTATTTCGGGAGAGATAGCTGATAATATAAGTAAACGGACTCTTGAGCAACTCTCTGGTGTTACAAAATCTTTTGAAAATGAAATCATCTCTTTAAAATCACATTCAGAGGGTGTTAAGACATCATTGTATGAGAGTGAAAGTAAATTAGCTACTATTAGAGAACAGAGTGAGATGATAATGAAACAGATGCTTCTCTCATCAAAGAAAATGAACGACTTAGAAAAACAAAATAGTGGGCTTTATGATATTTACTCAACTATAAAAGAGTTGATGACAGAGATGGAGATGATAAAAGCAGATTATGTAAAAGCACAATCTCAACTGAGTATGATTTCAAGTGAACTTAAATCTTCAGAGAGTGAACAAGTAGATTTAATGAAAAATCAAATTAAAACATTGGGTGAAGTTTTAACAAAAAAGATAGAAGATTCATTAGATAAACTTCATCAACATTATCATATAGCAGGTGATGATATAACTCAAAGTGTACAAATTTTAGCAAAAAAAGCACAACTTCAAAAAGGTTATACTCAACTTGATAACTAAAACAATTTCATTGGCTTTAGGTAGTGGTGGTGCTAGAGGATATGCCCATATTGGTGTTATAGAAGAACTTGAAAAAGAGGTTTATAAAATTAAATCAATAGCTGGTTCATCTATGGGTGCTTTAATAGGTGGGCTTTATGCTGTTGGAAAGATGGCTGAATATAAAGAGTGGGTATTAACACTTGGTTATTATGATCTGTTTAAACTACTTAAACTTTCATCTGTTTCTGGTGGTTTAATAGATGTAGATGAAGTTTTTAATCGAGTTGCTTTAATGATAGGCGATATAAATATTGAGGATTTACCTATAAAATATGTGGCAGTTGCTACAGATCTTGTTACTCAAAAAGAGGTTCTTTTTACTAAGGGTAAACTTATCGATGCGATAAGAGCTTCTATAGCAATTCCAACTATTTTTACATCTGTTATAAAGGATGATATGATACTTGTTGATGGGGGAATTTTAAATCCATTGCCTATAAATGTAATTATGAATGATGACACCGACATTAAAATTGCAGTAAATTTAGATGCAAATATAAAAAATAATTATCTTGTAACTGTTCCTTTAGAGTATGAAACAAGGGAAGAGCAACTGTATAATGAGTTTAAAAACTTAATGAGAAAAGCAGAGCAATTAGTACCAGAAAAAATACGCACAATAGTAGATAAAAAGAGTACAAAAAATATAGAAAAAAAAATAAAAGAAAAAAAAGATATTTTTTTCATTTTAGGTAGAACACTTGATACTGCTCAAAGTGTATTATCAAAATATTCTATGCAAAATGATAAAGCAGATATAGTAATAGATATATCAAGAGACTGTTGTGATTTTTATGAATTTACAAAAGCTTATAAAATGATAGAGATAGGAAGAATGGCAACTAAAGATAGGATAGAACAATGTTTATAAGAATTTATTATGAAGATACAGATACCGGTGGGGTTGTTTATCATTCTAATTATTTAAATTTTTGTGAGAGAGCTAGAAGTGAGGCTTTTTATAAATTAGGGATAACTCCAGAGCTAGAAAATGGGCATTTTGTTGCTAAAAAAGTTGAGGCTGATTATTTATCTAGTGCTAAACTTGGTGATATGCTTGAGATAAAAAGTGAACTACTTGAGATGAAGGCAGCTTCATTTATACTTTTACAAACAGTTTTTAAAGATGATAAAAAAATATTTGAGATGAAAATAATATTAGTTTATATAACTTTTGAAGGAAAACCACAAAGACTGGACTCTAAAAATAAAGAGTTAATCCTCTCTCTCTTTAAAGATTGATATATGCTTTATAAATCTGGCAACAGATGGTTTTAGAAGTTCTATAGGATAAATCATCTGATTATCTGCAATCTCTATATTATACTCTCTATCTTCGTTTGTTAAGAGATGAAAAAAGTAGTCTATACCAACTGTTGTTGTATAGTTAATCCAATCATATTCAATATCATTACTAAGTAATGCATTTGTTTCTATTAGAACATTATTGTGTTTTGTAATAGAGTTTGCAATTATCATGTTTTTTCTATCGTTATACTGTGTCATAGATAGAATTAGTGGATCATAATTTATTTGAGTTGAGAGTATATTTGTTGCATTTGCATCATATAGCGTAAGTTGAGACATAATCATACTTGTTTTTACTATGGGTGTATTGATAAAAAATGAAGCGAGTTGAATATTTTCATTTTCTTTTAGATGTCTTTCTAAATTTGTTGTTCGTCTTGATATGGAATATTTAATAGTTTTTCTCTCTTGTTGAAACTCTTGAGGCATACTTTTAAATGTGTCATTTTCATAATTAGCTAGTTTTTTACCGATAGATGATTTATCATAAAATATTACAAGTGGAGAAACTGCTTCTTTTAAAAGTAAATCACTTTGTGCTTTGTAGTCTATTCCACCGAAGTATAAATATGGTGATGTTGATAGTGAATCTTGTTTATTTATAGTTGGAAAAAAGATATTTATCTCTGGGTCTATTTGAACAATAGATTCAGCACCAATTGAAGTTAGGGGAGCAATTACATGAGTAAATCCGTCATTTTGAATATTATTTATAGCAACTGATATATCTTCAACACTTTCACTTTCAATCTTGTAACTTTTTAACTCAAAAGTTTGGTTCTTAGTTATAAGATAAGCAAAAGAGGCATTTGTTGTTGATGAAGCATATTTACCTATTTTTTTGTATGGTAAAAGTAGAGCAATTTTAAGTTTTTTATTTATAATAGTTGAACCAAGATTAAAAATAGATATATTCATATTTCTAAGTTCATTATGCTCTTCGTTTTCTAATTTTGTTGTGGCATGTGCAAGAAATGAAAAAATCATATCATTGTCAATATACTCCTGCATACATTTTTCACTACACGGATAAGGGTCAAGATTTTGTATATATGTTTTTGGTAAAGGTATATTGGAAATAAGAAAGCTTTGTGCAAATCCAACAATAGGAAGTAGTAAAATAGTAAATATTAGTTTTTTCATAAACAGCTCTTTATAGTTTTTAAATCATTTAATGTTATTTTTTTCAACTCAGGATTCCTAAGAAGAAATTGTGGATGATATATTGGGATTAGTTTATACTTTTTAAAGTCTATCACATGTCCCCTTACATCTTCAAAGTTGTTACTTTCATTAGTGACTTTATAGTACGAATCATCACCTAGCGTAACTATAACTTTTGGTTTTATAAACTCTATTTGTGAATATAGATAAGATTTACACGAATTAAATTCAGATACGGATGGAATATTTGAATTTAGTGTTTTACATTTTATGGCATGTGTAAAATAAACATCATCTATTTTTAAATCTAAAACATTTTCTATCATATTTTTTAAAATTTCACCAGATCTACCACTATAGTAAGTGTTTTGTGAATCATCTGTAGTTGAAACAGTAAAATCTATAATCATAAGTTCGGCATTAGTATTTCCGTAACCACTCATACTTTGTGTTCTTGATTTACTTAAATCACAAAGATGGCATGTGGAGATATTTTTTACTAACTGTTCTAGTGTATTGACTAACTCTTGCGTCGTTGTTTCATTAACAGAAAAAGGGTCACTATACTCAAAGCCAAGTGCTTTTTGTCGGTAGAGATTTTGAAGTAATATCAGATTTTGGTAAGACTTCAATATCGTTTTCCTTATACTCATTTTAGTAATGAGAGTATATTTAAAGTGTGGTTAAAATATACTTTAAAACTTTAATAAATTGAATGCTTGTGATATAATGGATATAAAATAATATTTTTGGAGATTTTTTGGATTTAGATGATAATAAATTAGAACTTTACCGTTATGAACTTAGTTCTTCAAGTGAGGTTATGGATTTAATCCATAAAGTTAAAAGTATTAGTTGTGATAATGTTCTAATACATATTATCTCACTTATTCATAATACAGTTTTAGTTCATAAGTTGAAATCTGAGTTGTTAAAACTGTTCCCACATGCCGAGGTAGTTCTCTTAAAAACAAAAGATAAAACAAAGACTTATTTAAAAATATATACTACAAATGAGTTGTCTTTGGATGAAAATTTAAATGATAAAATAATAGAAAATTTAGATGAAAAGCTTGTTAATTGTGATATTCAATTAAAAAAGAGTAGAATGAATTTGCTTCAAAGGTATTTTACCGATAACCTTACACACCTTCCTAATATTTATCAACTTAGAAAAGATTTAGCTGATAATGAAGATGCTGGGATTATTTTTATAAAAATAGATAATTTTACTACGATTAATAATTTTTATGGATTTATTGTTGGTGATTTTGTTATAGAAAAAGTTGCAGAATTTTTAGTAAATAAAATGAAAGGTCATAAAGTTTATAGACATGCTGGTGCAGAGTTTGTAATACTTTTAGAAAATAATCTCTCTTTTTATGAGATGAAAGATTATTTAACAAAATTTTATGAAGATGTTAGAAATTTATTTGTAAAGTATAAAGATATTAAAATATTTATAGATTTAACTTTAGCTTCATGTTCAAATACTACAACTAACGATATTTTTTCAAAAGTTTCAATGGCATTAAAATATGCAAATGAAAATAATTTACCTTTTTGGATTTACGAAGATAGGATGCATTTTCAAAATGATTATAAAAAGAATCTTCAAATATCTAGTGTTGTTAGGTATGCCGTAGAAAATTCAAAAATAGTACCATATTTTCAACCAATAGTTAACAATAGTATTATGAAAGTAACAAAATTTGAATGTTTAGCAAGACTCATTGATGAAAATAACAATGTAATTTCTCCAGATCTTTTTATATCTGTATCTAAAAAAATAAAAGTTTATAATCTTGTTACAAAAACAATTATAGAAAAGTCATTTAAAGCTTTTGAAAATAATGAATATGAGTTTAATATTAATTTATCTATAGAAGATATTATGAATAGTGATATTTTTGAGTTTATAGTTCAAAAATTGAAAAGTTCTAAAATTTCTTCTCGAGTTACTTTTGAACTTCTAGAGTCAGATGCAATTGAAGATTTTAAAAAGATTGATAGATTTATAAAAGAGGTTAAAAGGTATGGAGCTAAAATAGCTATAGATGATTTTGGAGATGGATATTCTAACTTTTCTTATTTAACTAAAATAGATGTTGATTTTTTAAAAATTGATGGTTCCCTTATATCAGACATTGATGTTAATAATAACTCATATATGGTTGTTGAGAGCATAGTTGATTTTGCAAATAAATTAGGTATAAAAACCATAGCAGAGTATGTTCACTCTAGTACTGTGCTAGAT
>JAGGWE010000039.1 GCA_021157665.1 Sulfurimonas sp. | reverse complement strand
TTGGATACTCTGCCATAGATGTAACAACTGGAAAAACTTTTCTTTATGAGACTCATGGAACAAGTGAAGATCCATCTTATGCTCTTGATGAAGTTTTTAATCTTTTAAATATCTATAGAACTAGCGAGGTTGTGGTTACATTTTTAGATGGGATAGATGACCAGCGACATGTGATGCAATACTTAGAGATTGCAGAGCATTATCACTATAGTGTGAATAATGAAAGACCGAAGATTGATTTTCAAAATGAGCTTTTTCGAGAAGTTTATCAAATCCAATCCCTTCTTTCACCCATAGAGCATTTAGATTTAGAACGAAGTCCGATGATAACAGAATGTTTGGCTATTTTAGTTCATTTTGTGATAGAACACGACATACATATAGTTCAAAAACTAAACCGTCCAACTCTCATAGATAATCGCCGTTTTATGTATCTTGGAAACAATGCTTTAGAACAAGTTGGAATCATCTCAAAAGATAAAAAAGAGTTTACACTTTTAAAAATGTTAGATAAGAGTGCAACAGCGATAGGGCGACGACTTTTAAAAGAGCGACTTCTAAATCCTATCATGGAGAAAGAGGAACTTGAGAGACGATACAACCTGATAGAAAAAGTATCTTCTCATGTTAGATTTTTAGATGAGACGATGAGGGGAATTTATGATGTTGAGAGACTTTCTCGTCGTTTAGCTCTTGGACGACTTCACCCTTTTGAGATGAATCATGTTTATGAGTCTATGCTTAGTGTAAAAGAGTTGATGGCTTATGTTAAAAAACATAAAATTCAAAAAACTCCTTTTCATGAGTCTGAACTTGATGAATTTTTAAGAGATATAAGTAAAAGTATAGACTTAGATGTCTCAAGAAGATTTACAAATAATACAGTAGATGAAAACTTTTTGATGAATGGAGTTGATGAAACTATAGATACTTTGGTACATGAAAACTCTGTTATGCTGATAGCTTTTGGGGATATTATGTCTAAGATAGAATCTATGTTAGTTGATGCAAAGGCTGGAAGTATAAATCGTCTTGTAACTCTTGGACTGCTAGAAAAAGAGGGTTATTACATATCACTTAGTAAAAATAGATACTCTCAGATTGAGAGTGAATTTACTAAAGATGAAGAGTTCTCAAAATTTAGTGTAAAAAAGCTAACAAATAGTGTAAAAATAACATCATCGTTTACAGATGATTTATCTGATAAAATCATGAAAAATCGTCGTAAAATTGTAGCACTTGTAAAAGATAGGTATATTCAACTTCAAGCTGTGTATGAGAGACGATACTCACTTCTTTTTGATAGAGTGATTAGCTATGTAGCAGATTTAGATGTAGGGGTAAGTTCATCAAAAGTATCTCAAACTTATAAACACTCTCGTCCAATGATAGTTGAAGTTCCTGAAGATGAAAACTTTATGCAAATTATGCAACTTCGCCATCCTCTTATCGAGGTTCAAGAGCGAGGTGGAATTTATGTTCCAAATGATATTGTGATGGGAAATCGTGATAATATGGACTTACCACATCCTCAAACGGTGATGCTTGAAGTTGGTGTTCATGATGGGCATGATATTAACGGTGTGCTTCTTTATGGGATAAACTCTAGTGGTAAATCTTCGTTGATGAAAAGTATAGGGGTAGCTGTTTTAATGGCTCAGTCGGGCTTTTTTGTAAGTGCTGCTGTTATGAAGTTTTCTATTTTTGATTCTTTATTTACTCGTATAGTTTCAAAAGATAATCTTGCCAAAGGACTCTCTACTTTTGCAGTTGAGATGTTAGAGATGAAAAATATTTTTAATCGCTCAACTGTTCGCTCTTTAGTTTTAGGTGATGAGATAAGTCACGGAACAGAAACACTCTCTGGTGTAGCTATTGTTGCTAGTGCCATAATGAAACTAGCAAAGACTAGATGTCTGTTTTTATTCGCAACTCACTTACATCAACTCTCAACTATGAAAGAGATTACCTCTCTTGATAATGTTGTTGATTTACATCTTAGTGTTGAGTATGATGAAGAAAAAGACACTTTGTTATTTAATCGAGTTTTACAAGAGGGAAGTGGTAGTAGTATCTACGGTTTAGAGTTTGCGAAATCACTTCATATGGATAGTGAGTTTTTAAATACAGCAAATAAAATCAGAAAAAGACTAGCAAATGATTTTGATGAGTTAGAACTTTTAGTGAAGAAAAAGAAGTCGAAATATAATAAAGAGCTATATGTAACTAAATGTGTAATCTGTGGAGCGATGGCAGAAGATGTTCATCACATCTCACAACGCTCACTAGCTGATAAAGCAGGTTTTATAGGACATTTCCACCAAGATAATAAACATAACCTTGTTCCACTTTGTAAAGAGCATCACAAGCAAATTCATGATGGAAAAATGAGAGTAGATGGTTTTGTTATGACCTCAAAAGGTTTAGAGTTACAGTTTGAAGAACAGATGAGCAAGGCTAAAAAAGTTGAGCTAGTTGAGCCTAAGATAAATAAGTCTAAAGTTATTCAAAAAGAGAAGAAAGAAGAGCCTAAGCCTTTTGTTTTGGATGATTGGTAGAATTTAAGTACCTACTCATAAAGATAATTAGAGGAGTTGTTTTTTTGATATAAGTGCTTTAATTAGAGCACTTTTTATGGATTTAAATGAACCTTCATTTTGTTTTAGTATTTTGTAGTGAGATTTTATCTCACGGTTCATTATCTCCATTTTTTTCATTGCTTCATCATATTTTGTAATAGTTATTTGCTTAATTTTTTTACTTTGCAAAGTTGATTTTTTTTCTCTTAATTTAATTCTTCTATTTTTGAATTTTTCAAGTTCTTTATTTATATTTAATAACTCATCATTATCTTTAATTATCTCTAATGAATCTTGTAATATATCTATTTTATTAGCATTTGTTTCTATACTTTGTGCAAGTATTATATATTTTTCTTGTATGATGGAGTTATGTTCAAGAGGTGACAAACCATTAACAATGTATGATGAGATTTCAATATTTAGTTTATCTATAGTAGTTTGTATCTCATCTATATGTTCTTTTGCTTTTAAATATACTTTTGTAAAAGTCATTAGTGAGCCCACATGCCATCTAAGTCCATTATCTGCTGTTAATTCTGGAACTTTGTATTTTTTACCATCAACGACAATAATATCAAGTGAATAATATTTTAAAAATTTTATAATATTTTTGTTTGATAAAGCTACTTCTTTTAAAAGTAACTCTGCTATAAATTCAAATGCTAATCTAAAGTGTTTTCTGAAAATATAACCTGAAAATCCTGAACAAAACTCTTTTGTACATTCAAATTTAGAAGTCATATCTTCAATAATAAATTTTTGTATAACATTAAAAACATCTTTTTCATAATCAGTATTATTA
>JAGGWE010000216.1 GCA_021157665.1 Sulfurimonas sp. | reverse complement strand
TATAATATATTTAAAAATAGGGTTAAATTTGCCACCTCAAATATATAAAATAACATTACAACAATTTAGAGATAATTGCTATTTAAAAGAACTAATATATAAAGATATGCATAATGATTATTACTGGAGTGACGATTGGAGTGAAGAGTTTTATATTGAACTTGCAAAAATGGGTTTTATTTGTACCTCATACGATACAAAAGAGGGGTTGGTTTTACTTCCTGAACTTCAATTTGACTATGGAATTCTAGATTTTAAAAATCTTCATATCTCCAAAAAAATTAAAAAATTAATAAAAAAAGATAATTGTACTCTTTGTTTTAACACAAGACTAGATGAAGTAGTAGATAGATTATCAACTCAACACAAATATAATTGGCTTAAAGATGAATATGCTCAACTCGTAAAAAATCTTTATAAAAATAGAGATAAAATCAATGGATTTAAAATCATCTCTGTTGAATTAATCTCAAAAGAAACAAAGGAACTAATAGCTGGTGAGATTGGATATATAATTGCTAAAACATATACAAGTCTTAGTGGCTTTAGTTCCAAAGAAAAAAAGTATAATAATTACGGGAAATTACAGCTTGTTCTACTCTCAAAATATTTACAAAAGAGAGGTTTCTCTTTCTGGAATCTTGGGCATCCTCACATGGAGTATAAACAAAAACTAGGCTCTGTAACACACACAAGGGAAGAGTTTTTAAAAAGATGGCAAGAGGCTATAAACCATGAAACGATTACTCTTTCCTAAATCTTATCATCTTAAATCTTTCACCTAAAAAGTTTGGCAAAATAAGCATTTTAGCTTTTTCAAGTTCTTGTTTATAGATTTTTTCATCTACCTTCTCTTTTAACATCTCTAATAATTCTAGTATGCCCATATCAATTAATGCTACCATTTGGGCTTTTAACTCTATAAACTTAACACCAGCATCTTCATAAGCATCTTTAACATGCTCGAAAGTCACATCATAAGTTATATCAGACTTTGCAAATAACTCTTCTCTTTTTATATCTTCATCGAAAAAAGGGATAACTTCATGCTTTGAATAAACTCTTAGAGAAAAATCAGGTCTAGCTTGCATCTCGCCATAGTCAAAACTCATAAACTCAAACTTTCCACATGCCAAAGCCATCTCTGAAGCAAACTCTTCATAACCAATAGCTATCTCACCCCTATCTTTATTATATTTTTTTGCTTTAGCTTTTACCCACTCATCATCTATATCAAACTCAACATTATGCCCATCAACTCTTGCTGTTTTACCTTTATAGTAAAGTTCACAAGGAAATGCATCAAAAATCTCATTTGCTATAAAAAAAGCATTTTCACATTTCAGTTCACTCAAAGATTTATAATGAGTTAAATTTACAGCATCACCAAATGAATCTGCAAAATAACTTTTTTGAAATCTTTGTAAATCATCAAATCTTTCAATAATTACAAATTTTAAACTATTTAATAATTCAGGTCTTAAAGTATAAATAAACTCAATTACATCAGCTAAAAAGTAACCATGATGAGCACCTATTTCACACACTACACCATCTTTTGCTAAAAATCCTTCATCAACTAAAGAGATAATATGTTTAGCGATAGTTCCACCAAAAAATTTACTTGTACTTACTGCAGTATAAAAATCACCACTTTTTCCAATATTTTTATATGTTGCATAGTAACCATCATCACCATACAACCATTTACTCATATATTTACTAAATTTACGACTCGGCATTTAGTGCCTCCCTGCATTGTACTTTAGTACTTATCATCTATTTATATCTCATTAATATACATCTCATAAAGGTTCAACAGTTCAAGCTGTCTATCCATCTCATATATTTTAGAATTCAGTTCTGAAATTACTACTGAATTTTCTAAAGTTTGAACATCATATTCTGTTTTATAACCAGCACTAAAAAGATTTTTAGTATCATTTAATAGTTTTGTATAAATATCTTTATTTTCTAAACTAAGAGTCTTTTTTTTATCCAAATTATCCATATTTTGCATAACTTGTTCAAACAATGCTGTTAATTCTCTTTGTTTATCTTCAATATTAACTTTTGATTTTAAATAATCAACTCTTGATGATTCTATATCTCTAAAAGTATTTATATTTATAGGCATATAAACTTTAAATCCATAGTCATGGTATTTTTTTACTGGATCTCCAAAATTATTAAATCGACTATCAGTTTTACTCCAGTTATAACCTGCTGTAACACTCACTTGTGGCAAATATTTTGCCACTGTTATATCTTTATTATACATATCTTTTTTTATTTTACTTTTTGCCATTTTCATAATTATATTATGTTTTAAAAACTCTTCTTGCTTTATAAATTCCAAGTATGGAATTTTAGCTATTTTATAATCCAAATCACTTATGGTGTTAAAAGTAGATATTAATTTTTCTTTAGAAGTTTGAAAATCATAAAGTGTTTGAATAATAAAGTTTCTCTCAATTACAGCCTTATCTAAAAACCCAGAATCAAGTTGTCCATTTAAATACTGATCTTTTTTCAATTTTAAATTTATCTCAGAATTTTCAATTTGTAATTTTTGTTTTACTATTTTCATGTCAACTTGTTTAATCTGCATTAATATAGATATAGCATCTTTAATCAACTTTCTCTTTGCAACATCAATAGAATAATCAGAGTACATTTTAGATGCATTCGCAAATTTTATTGCATAATAGATACCACCACTTTGAAAAATAGGCTGATCTATCTTAATAGCAGCATTTTCATTTAGCTGATCTACCTCATATGGATTACTCTTAGAATAACTATAATTCAGATGAATAGGAGCTATCCAAGAATCACGAAGTTTAGAACTCTCTGCTTCATTTTTTTGGTAGTCATATCCAAACTGCTCTTTTTTATTGTCAGATATATATTTATCTAATGAACTATTATCCTTTGAAAAAAGTGCTGAACTAGATACTAGAAACAGCAGACTCAATAAGCTTAAAGCCTTCATCAATTTCCTCTTTTGTAATTGTAAGTGGTGGTAAAAATCTTAAAGTATTTTTTCCAGCTTTTAAAACCATAACTCCATTTTCTTTAGCATTTGTAATAATTTTAGACAAGGTATCTGCATCAATAACTCTTAAACCACACATCAAACCAATACCAACTTTTTGAGTAAATAACTTTTTATGATTTTTATAAAATTCTTCAAGCTTTTCATTAAAATAGTTAATCGTTTTTTCTAACTCTCCACTCTCTTTATACTCTTTTAATATATCCATAACTTCACAAGTCGCAGCCGTACTCAAAAAGTTTCCACCAAAAGTAGAACCATGATCACCTGCACTAAAAACATTTTTTAAAGATGTCATAACAACACCGATAGGAACTCCACCACCAATACCCTTAGCTAATGTTATAATATCTGGAGATATACCATAAACTCCACATGCCAAGAACTCACCAGTTCTATATGCACCAGTTTGAACTTCATCAACAATAAGTAAAACACCACGAGATTTTAGTAGTTTTTCTAAATCTTGAACTGCCTTTTTATCTTGGGGTTGAACTCCACCCTCACCTTGAACAAGTTCAATCATAACAGCACAAGTATGATTATCTAAAAGAGATTCTATCTGCCCTATATCATCTGCATAAACAAAACCATCAGGAAAAGGACCAAAATAATTATGCATAGATGCTTGTCCCGTTGCTTTTA
>JAGGWE010000165.1 GCA_021157665.1 Sulfurimonas sp. | reverse complement strand
ATACTTATCAAAAAGATTTAAAAACTTTATAACAACTCCATTTCGTACAAATGAAGTATATATCCTATAGATAAAACCTCCATCAAAATCACCATGAGCTAAAAAAACTTTTTTTCCATTAAAACCACATGCCAAAGGTTGTTGTGAAATACCAAATACCTTGGCATGTGGAAATATATTTTTAAGATTAAAATCATGATTTCCCTCTAAATATATCACCTCTATTTTCTCTGACAATTCATTTATTATGGATATTGCCTCTTGATTTATATCTAATGTTTTTGTAACTCCACCAAAAAGTGCATCAAAAATATCGCCCATTAAAATAAGTTGAGTAGGAAGTAATTTTTTAGATTGAATTGCTTGGAGAAAGTTTAAAAATTGGGGTCGTTTGTGAGAGTAATGAGCATCTGAAATTACAAATGCTCCCTCTTTTATCTGGGTATCATTATGGGACATAAGCTATATCTGGAATTCCAGCAGATTCATCAAGTCCCATCATAAGATTTGCATTTACAACAGCTTGAGATGATGCTCCCCTCATTAGGTTATCAATAGCACTTGAGATAAAAAGCATATCTCCCTTTTGTTTTACATAAATATCACAAAAATTTGTTCCTGCTGTATTTTTCATATCTACTGGATTTTTAGAAACTCTTACAAATGTTGCATCTTTATAGTAAGCTTTTAAAACTTCAAAAGCATCAAATTCACCAGTAGTTTGAATATAAATAGAAGATAACATTCCACGAGTTAAAGGTACTAAATGTGGAACAAAATTCACCTCATCAAAATCTACATCTAACTTATTAGCTATCTCTGGAGCATGTCTATGCATCAAAGGATTATATGCAAAAAGATTATCATTTACATTTACAAAGTGAGTAACTTCACTTAGCTTTTTTCCTGCTCCACTCACACCTGTTTTAGCATCTACAATTATTGGAGTATTTGGAACTCTTTTATCCATAAATGGAAGAAGCCCAAGTATCGCAGATGTTGGAAAACAACCGGGATTTGCGACTAGAGTTGCTGATTTTAGCTCCTCTTTAAACATCTCAGGAAGACCATAAACTACATGCTCTAAATTTTCTATATCTGTATGAGGACAATAAAACTCTTCATAAATATCAAGAGGCAATCTATAATCAGCAGACAAATCAACTACCTTAATCCCACATGCCAAGAGTGGTTTAACATAAGCCATAGCAGTTTTATGTGGAAGTGCTAAAAACACAAGTTCACAAGATGAAGCACACTCTTCAACGACAGCTTTTTTAACATCAAGTTCACACACACCATTTAATGATGGATGAAGTGCATTTATAGTTGTATTTCCCTCAGAGTTTGCGATATAATTTAGTTTAAATTTTGGATGCTTAATTAAAATTTTAACAAGTTCAAGACCTGTATATCCTGTAGCTCCAATTATCCCTACTTCTATTTTTTTCTCAATGACACTCAAAAACTATCTCCTGATATTTAACCTCTTCTATTTCAAACTCTTTTTCACCACCAGGAAGACGAACTTTAACCTCATCACCCTCCTCTTTTCCTAAAAGCTGTTTTGCTAAAGGTGAGCCAAAAGAGATAAGCCCCATATCTGGATTTGATTCACAACCACCAACTATTGTATAAGTAAGTTCTTCATCTGTATTCATATCTGTCATAACAACAGTTGAACCAAAACTAATCTTTGCATGTTCTAAATCAGATGGATCAACAATCTTTGCACATCCAATAACCCCAGCAAGTTCAGCTAAACGATTATCAATATTTTTTTGCATCTCTTTAGCAGCATGATACTCAGCATTTTCTTTTAAATCACCATGTTCTAATGCTGATTCAATATCTTTAACAACCTGTGGTCTTCTTACTTGCTTTAAGTCTTTTACTTCTGCTTGTAGTTTGTTATAACCAAACAGTGTCATTGGTTCAATTCTTTCCATATTTTTCTCTTTTAAATTATTTTATTTACTGATTATATCTAAACTTTTTTTAAAGCTGACAAATCAAATTTTATCTCTTCTTTTTCACACTTTATAGTTATGATACATTCATTCTTTGAGATTGCTTTTGGCATGTGGATATTTTTTAACAAAATTATATTTTCACCTGTTTGTGGGTCATAAGCAAAAAGTATTTCATTTTCAACTATAAACTCTCGTCCACCACCACAACCATCACCTACAATGCCAACACAAGAAATCCTAGAACCATGAGTCATCAAGACACTCCTCTTTTGATTCTTTTATAAATTCATCAAGCTCTTTTTTATCTAAAGCCTTATACTCTTCATAAACATACTCTTTAAATATTCTATCATCAACACATTTACAAAGTTCCGTATTATTTACATCTTGGCATGTGGAAATCAACTCTTGTTTTTGAGATTCTTCCCAACCAAAATAACTTTTATACATCGGATACAGCGTCCAAATAGCAAAACCAATAGTTAAAACTATATTTGTTATATACTCTTTTTTCTTAGTCTCTTTATACTTTTTAATATCATAAGCAATCAAAATTAAAAATACAATCTCAAGCATTATAATAAACCAATCAGAGTCTAAAAAATCAAACACTATTTTTCCTTTTCAACTTTCCTAAGTACACTTCTAAAAAATCAAACATCTACTTCCTTAAAAATTTAATACTCTCACTACACATAGTAAGTCCAAACGAGGCAGTAACACCCATAAAACTACCATTTTCTTTTATAACTGCTTCCTCTGAAGAAAATATAACTTTATACTTCTTCTTAAAGCCCCTTTTTCTAAGTTCATATCTTATTTTAGAGCCAAATTTATCTCCGTAACTCTTCCAAATATCATCAACTTTTATCTGAGTTGGATCAAGTCTCTTAGCACTTCCAAAAGAGGAAATTAGCTTTTTATAACATTTTTGAGCAAGTGCGAGTTTTGCTTTTGTGTCATCTATCGCATCTAAAACTAAGTCATACTCATCAAAATCAAAATCCCAAACCCAATCTTCATCAACTCTTTGATTTATAATCTTGGCATGTGGATAATGTTGTTTTAATGCTTGAACTTTCAACTCATTCTCATGAAGTTCAGACCACATTTGACGATTTTGATTTGTCTCATCAAAGGTATCAAAATCTACTATAGTAATATCTTTAACCCCACTACGACTTAAACAATCAAGACAAAAACCACCAACTCCACCAACTCCAAGTAAGATAATCTTAGCATCTTCTATCTTTTTGAAATCATCTTTAAGTAGTAACTTTACACGGTCATACTTCATATATTAATCACACCAATCTTCAAGTCGTTTCATACTTTTATATGCAGATAAATCAAGCATAATCGGTGTTACAGAGATAAATC
Organism: Sulfurimonas sp.; assembly: GCA_021157665.1. Taxonomy (GTDB): domain Bacteria; phylum Campylobacterota; class Campylobacteria; order Campylobacterales; family Sulfurimonadaceae; genus Sulfurimonas. The sequence goes on along the minus strand of JAGGWE010000165.1, from coordinate 9,354 downwards.
CATCTCTAATTGCCTCATAATCACTTATACCCTCGTTACCAACTCTTGGAGAAAAATTTAGAGGATGAAGCCCTAACCAATAATGTTCTTCCCCTCTTGGATTTCTATGGACATGTGAATCATTTGCATAAAATCTATAACCAACATAAGTTACTTTCATAGAAGTTTGCTTAACATCGGGTGGTATATTTACATTTAAAAATTCACGATGAGGAAGTGGAAATGAGCCATTTTTAATTTTTAAAACAAGTTTTTTAATAGTTTTACAAGCAAGAGAAAAATCACCATCAGGATTTGTAAAATCCATAACTTGGCTTATTGCGATTGAAGGAATATCATGCAAAACTCCCTCCATCGCTCCAGCAGCAGTTCCAGAGTAAGTTATATCTTCACCCATGTTTGAACCACGGTTAATCCCACTTACAAGTAAATCTGGTTTTTCATTTTCAAAAATGGTACTTAAAGAAAGATAAACACAATCACTTGGAGTACCATCATCTAATTTGTAAAAATCATCTCCAACACTCACAAAACGAAGTGGACGAACTAAGGTTAAAGAGTGTCCACATGCCGACTTTTCATTTGCAGGAGCAACAACAGTAACCTCAACATCATCTAACTCTTTTAAAACCTCAATTAAAGAGAGTAAACCTTTAGCTTCATAGCCATCATCATTTGTTACTAAAATTTTATACTTTTTATTCATAAAAGTATTTTATATAAAAGAGTATTAGAAACTACTAAGAAAAGCTATAAAATCTCTAAATTTATCAGTTAATTTTATCTTGGATGGTTATAATTAACTTATGAAAACAGTTTTAATAATATTATTTTTATCTTTAAACATATTTGCATCAACTATCCAAGAGGATTACACTAATTTAAATGTAGAACTTGATAAACTTTCCACAAATCTTAGTGCAGGAGAGAAAATATCACTTTTTTATCCTATTTTATCTACTCATAAAAAAATCACAACTTCCTTATCTAGCAATGAAACAAAAATTCAAGATTTAAATAATTTAGAACAAGAGACACTAAAAACAATTTTAAAACTTCGTAAATATAATAATAAATTAGATATAAAACAACTTGATAATGTTAAAAAACTCTATCTTCAAATGAAAAACAATGGTATAGCCTTAATAAAAACTAATTCTAAAGAACCTGTAAATAACTCCTCTCCCATAATAACTTTTATATTTTATATTTTAACCTTACTTATTGGATCTATTATTGGATATTTTGTATTTTATAATGCACATATTAAAAAAATGAAAAAAGATACTTCTAAATTTATTATAGATGATTTACAAAATCAAAATACAAATCTTCTATATAAATTAGAAACTTTAAAAAAATCAAAAGACTAAACTTGACTAAAATATACAATTAGTGTAAAATTGCACTTATAAGCTGATGCGAACATGCATTTTAAAACTTCTTCTTACAAACAAATTCAAAAAAACTAAGGTACTTACTTTATGAGTGAAAACAATTCACAACAACCTCGCAAGAACACAAAACCAAACCACAAAAACAACAACAAAACTCGTTCACACACACCAGTAAAAGGTGCTACAATCGATGAACTTCGTACTCAAAATATTGAAGTTTTAGTTGCAATGGCAACTGAATTAAAAGTTGAACATCCAAATGAATTAAAAAGACAAGATATTATCTTTGAAATTCTAAAGTCTCAAACTGCTCAGGGTGGTTTTATTTTATTTAGTGGTATCTTAGAAATCATGCAAGATGGTTATGGTTTTATTCGTTCTATCGATAAATCATTTAACGAATCTATCAACGATGCTTATGTTTCAAACACTCAAATTAAAAGATTTGCACTTAGAAATGGTGATGTTGTAACAGGTCAAGTTCGTCCTCCTAAAGATCAAGAGAGATATTATGCTCTTATCAAAATAGAAGCAGTAAATAGCTTACCACCAGAAGAGAGTAAAAAGCGTCCACTATTTGAAAATCTTACTCCACTTTACCCACAAGATAAAATAAAACTTGAGTACCGTGAAAAAGGTTTAACTGGTCGTATGCTTGATCTGTTTTCACCTATTGGTAAAGGTCAGCGTGGTTTAATCGTTGCACCTCCTAGAAGTGGTAAAACTGAACTTTTAAAAGAGATTGCTCATGGTATCTCAACAAATCATGCAGATATTGATTTAATGGTTTTACTTGTTGATGAAAGACCTGAAGAGGTTACAGATATGGAAAGAAGTGTTAAAGGTGAAGTTTATAGCTCTACTTTTGATATGCCTGCAAAAAACCATGTAAAAGTTGCTGAGATGGTTATAGAAAAAGCAAAAAGAAGAGTTGAACTTGGAAAAGATGTTGTAATCCTACTAGATTCTATCACTCGTCTTGCTCGTGCTTACAATACTGTTACCCCTTCAAGTGGTAAAGTTTTATCTGGTGGGGTTGATGCAAATGCTCTTCACCGTCCTAAGAGATTTTTTGGAGCTGCTAGAAACATAGAAAATGGTGGAAGTTTAACTATCATTGCAACTGCACTTATTGACACTGGAAGTCGTATGGACGAGGTTATCTTTGAAGAGTTTAAAGGTACTGGAAACATGGAAGTTGTTCTTGATAGAAAAATCGCAGATAGAAGAATTTTTCCTGCTATGGATATACTTAAATCAGGAACTCGTAAAGATGAATTACTTATCTCTAAAGCTGATTTACAAAAAATCTTTATACTTCGTCAAATGCTACATAAACAAGACAATGAGGTTGAAGCTCTTAAATTTATCTACAACACTATGGGTAAAAAAGAGACAAATGCTGAGTTCCTTGAAAGTATGAATACGGACAAATAATTGTGAAAGTTGCTGTTTTTGATTCGGGAATTGGTGGACTTACAGTTGTAAAATCACTACTTGAACACCAACTATTTGAAGAGATAATCTACTATGGGGATACTGCTCGTGTTCCCTATGGAATCAAAGATAAAAACACCATCATTCGCTACGGTTTAGAAGCTGTAGAATTTTTCAAAAACTTTGAACTTGATTTAATTATTGTCGCTTGTAATACTGTTAGTGCCTATGCCTTAACTGAGATGAGAGAAATATCTAATTGCCCGATTTACGGAGTTGTTGAAGCTGGTATCTTGGCATGTGGAAATTCCATTGAAGATAAAAACTCAAATATTTTAATACTTGGAACAAAAGCAACAATAAACTCTAAAGCTTATGAAAATGGACTTCAAAAAATTGGTTTTAACAATCTCCAAACAAAAGCTACTGGTTTATTTGTTCCTTTAGTTGAAGAGGAGATTTATAGTGGTGCTATTTTAGATGAAACTTTTAAATATTATTTTAAAAATATTACAAACCCACATGCCATCATTTTAGGATGTACACATTTTCCTCTAATCTCTAAAGCACTTCAAAACTATTTTACTGAAGATACAAAACTTATACACTCTGGTGATGCAATAGTTCAATATCTTGAAAGTGAATTTACTTTTACTAAAAAATATAAAAATCCAGATATGAAATTTTTTGCTTCTGAGAACCCAGAAGCATTAAGAACGATAGCTGCTAAATGGTTAAAAAATATTAATCAATAAAATTACATTCAATCATATTTAACTCTATACATGCTAAAATCTATTTAATTAAAAATGGAGTTGTATGTGAAAGAGTCTTCAGAAGTATTAGCAAGAAAATATCGTCCCTCAAACTTTGATGAGCTTATTGGTCAAGAGACTGTTGCTCAAACACTTTCACTCGCTCTTGATTCAAATAGACTCTCTCATGCTTATCTGTTTTCTGGACTTCGAGGAAGTGGGAAAACTTCAACTGCTCGTATTTTTGCAAAAGCATTAATCTGTGAAAAAGGGATGAGCCATCAACCATGTGGCATTTGTGAAAACTGTATTATGGCTATAGAAAATCGTCATATGGATATAGTTGAGATGGATGGTGCTTCTAATCGTGGGATTGATGATATTAGAGATTTGGTTGAGCAAACAAAGTATAGACCAGCAGTAGCAAGATTTAAAATCTTTATTATAGATGAAGTCCACATGCTAACAGCTCCAGCATTCAATGCTCTTTTAAAAACTCTTGAAGAGCCTCCTGAGTATGTAAAGTTTATCTTAGCAACAACAGACCCTCTAAAACTTCCAGCAACCATTTTAAGTCGTACTCAACATTTTAGATTTAAATCTATCGCAACAAATAAAATCATAGACCATCTAGCACATATACTTCAACTTGAAAAAGTTGAATATGAAATAGATGCTTTAGAAATTTTAGCAAGAAGTGGAAGTGGTAGTTTAAGAGACACTTTAACGCTACTTGACCAAGCGATAATCTATTCTAAAAATCATGTTGATGTAAATACTGTTACAGATATGTTAGGTTTAGTAGATCCTAAATTTATAACTAATATTTTTAACTCTATTTTTGCCAAAGATTATGCAAAAATAGTTGAATATACAAAAACTCTTGAAGATTATGAAGCTGAAATGGTTGTAGATGAACTTATAGCTTATTTAAAAGATAAAATGTACAATCAAGATGCTCTTTTTTCAACACTAGTTTTAGATAGATTTTTTAGAATCCTAAGTGATGCAAAATATCTCTTTAATATAAATGCAGATGGTTCATTTGTACTTTCACTAATCTTTTTTAAAATGATGGAAGCTCTTCGTATAAAAGAGATAGATCAGATGATAGAATCGATGCAAAAAGAGATATCTAGACCTGCAATTAAAATGAAAATGACGCATGAGAGTGAAATTCCACATGCCGAGATAAAGCCACATGCCAAAGAAATTGTTCAAGAAGAGCCAATTCAAAAAGAGATAGAACCTCAGGTTGAAGAAGTTAAAGAAAACAAAGAGTTCCAAAATCTAATCTCCAAAATCAAAGACAGAAGTTATGAACTAGGTGAAGTTTTTGAAAATTCTATTAGTTTTATATCTTATAAAGATAATATATTAACATGGGAAAGTTGTGCAAATCCAGATGGTAAAAAAGCCCTAAAACACGGTTATTCTGCTATTAAACAACTGGTAAGAGAGATTTATGGTTTTGAGACTAAAATCAAGGGTCTGTCTTGTTCTAAAGCTATCGAAGAAGTAGCTGTTAGTATGCATTCCAATGCAGAGCATGGGAACGAGAAAAATCCACATGCCATAGAACAACCAACAATGCCTGAAACTCAAAGCCGTTCAATGATAGAAGATGCTGAGATTGGAGAAAGTGCTAGTTGTGTTACAAACTGTTCAAATGAAAATGAACCTACAAAAGAGATAGATGGAGAAGATATACTAAATGAACCTATCGTCCAAAGAGCAACAGAACTATTTGAAGCAACAAAAAGAACTGTTCAGTCTAAGGTTTAATAAAAAAAATATCATCGCAACAGATTCCCTCTTTTTGACAAAACTTTAATATATTTTCATAAGGAGTTGTATTTCTCCTCTTTATCGTAGCAAAATTCATCTGAGATATACCAAGTGCTATTGCAACATCCTTATCATAGATTTTTTGTTTTTTCCCACATGCCATATAAAGTTTTAACTCTTTTAAAATAGCTTTAAAATCTCGCATTATTACTCCTAAGAGTAAAAATATAACCTAAAATTTTGAGAAATCTTAAAAATATGACAAATTGATATATATATCTAAAATATTGATTTATTTATTTGCAATAATTCTAATCTATGAAACCTTAGTTTTTCATCCATCATCTCATCTAATAAACTTATAAATAGTTTTTCACTGCTTAATATTTTATTTATAATTTTTTTATAATTATCTATATTAAGCTCTTTTGCTACTTCCTCAAAATCACTATAACTAACTTCATCTGACATTTTATTATTAATATTAAGCATCATAACTCGTTGCCCATTAGTATTATTATACATTAGATCATAAGCAGGGGATAGTCTCCATTCTCCATTTTTGTTCATTAAAAAAGAGTAATTTTTTAAGTGATCATCATTATTATTGTATACATAATTAAAAACCATTCTTCGATACATCTCTTGGATATCTTCTTGAGGTACGCCTAGGTGCAATTTTACAATTTTCATAATATCTATATAATCTATTCTTTTTGACTTTTCTACATGGAGTAAGCCTGCAAGAGTATGCGTATGTAATCTATTGTTATCCTTATCTATGTCAAACCTCTCTATTGCAAAGTGTCTATATCCATCCTCATCCTCAAATAGATATGTCTTTGTAATATTGATACCACATTCTTTCGCTACTTTAGAATATATAAATTCTGTAATAGCGTCAGCTCCATATCCAGGATTATCACTCTCATCAATCTTTACAATTATAGATTTATTGCTCTTTTTTTCTTTTCCAATGTAAAATTTATTATCTTTTTTATTATAACCCAGTATCATTTTTTGTCTGGCTCCACCAGCTGATGAAAATGATTTGTACATATCAATCGCTATTCTTATAGACGAAAATGAGTTCTTTTGGAGTATATTTTTCTTAAGAGTCTTAGCATCTTTTAACTCTATTGGAATATTTTTGCTCTTTAGTGCATCTATCGCTGGTTTATAGCTAAGGGCTCCTAAACTTACATCTCCTATAAACAACAATTTATCTATTATATTTGGTTCAAATTTTTTATAGTTTCTCTCAAAGTAACCATCAATTACTTTCATTCCAAAACTATCGGGAAGAGAATCCGCAAATACTCCAGCGATTGAATGTTGAAAATCTAAATCTTTAAAAGAATACTGTGCTTTAGTTAATTCTAAATATAATGGTGAAATCTTCATTGTAAAGTTTTTATCGTATTTAAAATATACTACACCTCTAACTAATATCATTTCCCCAACAAGAATATCCCAAATATAGATGAGGCATTTATCGTTATTTTGCACTTTTTACTCTCTTTTTTGTTTTTAGCTTTTGCTCATTAATATAATTAAATGCATCTACTTCTATCCTTTGTTTAGCAAAATCAAACATATCATTAAAAATATCTAATTTTTTTAATGCTCTCATGATAGAAATTAAGTTATCTAAAGTTATTTTTGAGTGCTGTTCTAGATTTCTCACAACATGTACTTTAACATTTGCTCTAGTTGCAAGTTCACTTTGTTTCAACTCCTGTGCTATCCTTTCTTCTTTAATTCTAAAAGAAAGTAACATAGCAATATCTTCATTTGTTGAAAAAAAATCTATTTCCTTATTCATATCTAAACCTAATTATATTTATATATGTAATTATAGCTAAATATTTCAAATAACTACACTTATTTATGTAATTAAATTATAATAGTATTATAAAATTAGGTTTAATGAAAGGAAGTAAAAGTATGGGAAATTGTTATTTTTTTGAAAAGATTTAGCCCCAAGAAGATTTGGGGCTTTTATTTGTTCTAGTCTTAGACTACATTCCTGTTGTATCAATTGTTTCATCTACTGTTAATGTAATAGTACTACCATCAGTATGCTCATATACAAACGATTGAAAAGTTCCATTATCAACAGCTACTTGAGGTGTTCCTGCTCCTGCTTCTGTTATTAAACTCCAATCATCACCTTGTTCTGCACCAACAACACTTACTTTATCACCATCATTTAAAAGAGCCGTGATATCTAACTCAGTATTATTAACTTCTAACATACCTGAAACATCATCTAAAGATATTTCTATAATATGAGTACCATCTTCTAAATCAATAGCCTCAATATTTTGAATATTTGCTATAGTTGCAGCATCAAAATTAATGTCAGTAACTGTATCATCAAGTACTAAAGTATCATAACCTAATCCAGCATCAATAATATCACCATCCTCATATAATATCGAATTATCTTCATCATTGCCAAGGATAGAATCCATCTGTCCAGATGTACCTTCTAGTATTTCATCAGCATCATTAAAATTCACGCCTATTGAAACTATTTGAGAATCATTATCTGAATCAAAAACTTTAATATCAATCGTATCTTGTGAGTTTACAGGATCAGTATCAAATACTGAAAATGAAGTAATTTTAAATTTATTACTAGAGTCAGCTACACACCATACATCTAATGTATTAATATCCACACCATTATTATTTATATCAACCATTCCTGTCGCTGTAGTATATGCTATTTCTGCACCATCACCATTAACTACATAAATAAGATCTGTTTGACCACTACCATTAACCCAAACATCAAATGCAAGATGATCACTAGGATCTGTTATCGTAAATGTTGCACTATTACCACCTTGTACAAAGAAATTACTATCTATTCCCAAAGCAGTATTATTTGTATTAACTGATCCATGTGATGTAACTACAAATAGTTCTTCACTGGTAGCAGGAATAAGAGGAATACCTGTTGCAATATTTTCTTCATCATATGCACTATATGTACCATCACCATCAGCATATATATGTAACTCATATGTACCATCATCGTTGTAATCATCATTTGAATTACCTGCATAAGAATCAACGTCACTGATTGTAACAGTTGTAGGTACCGATTGATCAATAGGAGCACTAGTCACAATTTGATATGAATCATTTACTGGATCAGCAATTAATGTAAATACCAATGTTTGAGTAGATGGGTTGCTACCATATGTTGTAACAGTATCTGCAGTATCTGTATATGCTATCAAAGTATCCACATTAGCAGGATCAACATAGTAATAAACTTCATAACCATTAGAATACATAGGTGAAACTCCAATATGTGTACTTTGATCTACATTATTACTAAGATCTAAACTTGCAATATTAGGTATATCTGCACCACTAGTAGAAAGAACTCCTTCTAATGTTAAACCACTTTCACCCACCATCACAGCATTAGAAACAGGATCAACAACGACACCATCATCAGTTACATTTATTGTAACTTGAGTCCAATCAGATTCATTAGTTCCATCTGTAATTTTATATTTGAAACTATCCTCTATTATTTGATCAGTAACTGTCCCATGGTGCAATGCTGGTACAGTATAATCAAATGTACCATCTTGATACATTGTTACAGAAGCTGTATGTGTAACATTATCCTCATCAATAATTGTCGTAGAAATAGTTCCTCCACTACCAGCTAAAATCGCTACTGTATCTGTTCCATTTGTAATATAAGAAATATGGATACTGTCTCCATCTAAATCTCTATCAACTAAACCATCTCCATCATCATGAGTAAGTACACTATCCATTGAATAAGTATTACCTTCTAGTATGCTGTAGTAATCTGGTTCTGCAATAGGCACAGTATCATTCTCAGTAATCTCAGTAGTTGTACTTGGTGTAGTAATTCCAGCTGTACCATTTGTAATAGTAGCACTTGATAAGTCACCTATAATAGTCTCTGTACCCTCTACATT
>JAGGWE010000005.1 GCA_021157665.1 Sulfurimonas sp. | reverse complement strand
TATACCACCCCAACTTGTCAAGACAACTTTTTCAAAAATCTAATTCCCTAAACACCTGTTACTCTATGCTACATTTTCACTAGACTTAGTGTAGCTTTCCTCATTAATTTTTAAACTATCATAGTACACATTCATTGGTTTTTTGTATTTCAATGTCTCATGAAATCTTCTGTAATTGTAAAACTCCATATAGTCACTAACATCACTTTTTAGAACTGATACTCTCTCGTACTCATTAAGATATATTTTTTCAACCTTAGCACTTCTCCAGAACCTTTCAATGCAGATATTGTCAGTAGCTCTGCCTTTACCATCCATAGAGATAGTGATGCCATTATCTTTGAGTGTCTGAGTATGAATATAGCTTGTATATTGGGAACCCTGATCTGTGTTAAATATCTCTGGTTTTCCGTATAGTGCTAGTGCTTCATTTAACACACCCATCACTAAATCTGTATCCATAGTATTTGATATTCTCCAAGATAGCACAGCTTTAGAATACCAGTCAATAACAGCAGCCATATAAACCATACCACCTTTAATTTTAATATAGGTTATGTCAGTGCTCCATACTTGGTTAGCCCTTACAATATCTAATCCTCTGAGTTTGTAAGAGTATTTAGGATGCTGTTTGTCTGCCCAGCTAGTATTTGGTGGTCTAACAGCTAAAACAGCCTGTAAGCCTAGCTTTTTACGATATGCCAATACTGTGTTAGGGCTAATACTAAAACCATCCTCAAGTAGTTGATGATACACTTTCATATAGCCATAGCTTGGTATCTCTTCAAAAACTTTCTCTATATGCTTTTTGATGGCATCTTTAGCTTGATTCACCATTGGTGCATAGAAGAGATTACTTCTATTATAGTTGATAAGACTACATTGTTTTACAACTGATAATACTTTATCATCGTCTCTATCAATCAACTCTTTTTTATAGCTAGAGTCCAAGCTCTGCAACTTTCCCACAGCCCAGTCCTTTTCTAGAGTTAGCTCTCCAACCTTTTTTGCATATTCACCAACTTTAACTTTTAGTTTAGCCACTTCGTCTTTATATTCTTTCACTGCTTTGGCAGGTTCCATTGCTACCTCTGCATTTTCTAAAAATAGCTTCTTCCAGTTTTGAAGATTTTTAGGATTTATATTATTCGCACTTGCAATCTCATTTAGAGTTTTCTCTTCTCTGATAACTTCTAGCACTAATCTAGTTTTTAATTGTGTCGAAAATTTGGTCATCTTTCTGCTCATAGTCTTGCCCTCACTTTTTATTGTTTAATTTTACTCTTTTAAGAATTAAACTTTAGAAATAGTTGTTTGAATTTTCTGGGGTAGTATATCCCTCTTATTTCAGAGATTGTAGCTCTTGATTTATAATCTTTATCTGTCATTCTTTGAATCAAATAAAATATTTTTTTTGATATCTTGGCATGTGGGATAATCTCTGAATAAAGATGACTAAACATCATTTTAGAAAAATCATCGCCATCTTTAAAATCATAAATATGCTCACCACTCAACATATAGTAAAGAGTACAACCAAGCGAATAGATATCAGAAGCACTAGTTTGAACTCCTCTATAAATCTCAGGAGCAGTAAAATCATCATCACTTTGAATATGTAAAGTTTTTACTTTTGTGCCCAATTTAATAACATCAAAATCTATCAAGTAGTATCTTTCATCTTTTTTTAAAATATTTTCTGCTTTTATATCTCCGTGAATAATACTATGCTGATGTAAAAACTCTAAAGATTTTAAGATATCACCAAGAATCTCACATGCCAAGCTTTCTGAAATTAGATTGTTTTTTACCTGTTTTTTAAGATTTATATTTGGGCTATATTCAAAAAGTATATATAAACTTCCCATGATTTTTTTAGAAAGATATGTTTTAAGAAACAACTCAGAGCTATTTAAAATTTTAAGAATATCTAGTTGCTTTTTTATTCTTGAGTAGTTAGATGTATTATGCAAAAGTTTTAGTGCATATTTTTTAGTTGCATCATTTTTATCGACAACTTCATAAACAGTTCCAAAGCCCCCTTTTTCAAGTTGGCTTTTTACTATGAAGTTGTCTATTTGTATTGGTTTTTTTGCACTATCTCTAATAATCAAGTTTTAACTTTCATCTATTGTAATGCTTGAACTAATTTCAAGTGTAACATCATTTCCATCAACTTGTCCTGTTACCTCTTGATATTCTTGACCAGTTTCAGCATCTGTTTTAAAAGCACCTAAAGTCCATTCAGCATCTCCACCAGTTGTATTTAAATCAATATGATCCGAACCATCACCATCTATTCGAAGGATATTATCATCATCAGTCATAGTTAATACATCATCAACTCCAAGTGAAGTCACATTTTGAGCACCAGCACCTAAATCAATAACTTCAATATTTGAAATATTATCATCTAAGGCACTAAAGTCAATATTCATCTCATCACCAAATACTAGAGAATCCAGACCTTCACCACCATCGATTAATGAATCTTTTCCATCAAAATCACCCTCTCCTGATTTACCAGATTTACCTGATTTGAAATCATCTGAACTAACATTAAAAGTATCATCTCCTGCTTCACCATAAGCTGCAAAATCTTTACCATCTATGTTAATAGTATCATCACCATCTCCACCATGAGCCTCTTGACCTTTAGCAGATTTTCCATCACCCATGTTGATAGTGTCATCACCAGCTTCACCGTAAGCTAACTGATCTTTACCATCACCCATATTTATAACATCATCACCATCTCCAGCTGTAGCACTCTCATCTTTTGTATCTGACATATTTATAGTTTCACCTGCAACTAATCCATCATCAACATCTACAATTACTGTTGACATGGTAGTAGCAGTAGAACTTCCATCTGTTGATGTAGCAACTATGTTTAAGTTAAAGTCTTCTGTTACTTCGGTTGTAGCAACAAGTGTTAGTCCATCTAGTTGTTCTGAAGTTAAAGTTGCACCCCCACTACTAACAATTATCGTGTCCCCTGCTGTATTAATAAGTGTTGCCCCATCAGGTAATCCTGATACAGTTATGCTTAAAACTTCACTTCCATCTGTATCAGTAAGTGCTGTTGTTATATCTAATTCATAACTATGAGCTGTAACTTCAGTAGTTGTTGATTCAGATTCTGTTGTAACATCAGCAGTTATTTTTTTAACTTTTATATCAGTATCAGATTCTGCTGTAATTTTAATAGAATGAAAACCATCTACATTTGCAGGATTAAACTCTAATATATGTTTATGGTCATCATTAAATCCACTAAATATCAGAGGGTCACCTACTGTATTACCTGCCTCATCATATGCCTGTATTGTTATATCTCCATCTTCAGAATTTTTAAAATGATCAAATTCAATATTCATAGATTCTGTTGTTTGATTTGCATCAAGTTTTACTTCAACTTCATCATTATCAGTTTTTTTATCTTCAGTTTTTATATCATTATCTTTAGTTTTTACTTCTACATTGCTCTCTGTTGTGCTAGTATTATTAGTAACTGTTGTTGTTATGTCACTAGGACTACCTAAAGTTACACTTAAAGTTGTAGCATCAGCAACAGCATTTACAGTTATAGTTGTAGTAGCTTCACTACTCCAATCAGTTCCATCACTAACTTTAAAATCAAAACTTACATTTACATCACTATTTGATGCTGGTATAAATATTAAATTACCACTTGAAATATCACTTGCACCTATCTCATCTCCAGCACTTACAGCATTTCCATTTAATATTAAACTTCCACTTACCGGTAAATCAGTAATAATTACAGAACTTAAAGCATCCCCATCGCCATCACTATATCCAAAGTCATCAGTTGTTAATGTATATGATTCATCTTCGTTTGTAGTTACACTATCATTTTCTGCTGTGGGAGCTTCATTATCTGCTGAAGTATCTACTGTATGAGTTGAAGTTGCTGAAGATGTTACTTCATTTCCTAATGAATCTGTTGAAACCACATTTACATTAAATGAAGTATCTGCTGCTAAATCTGCACCTGCTACATCTACACTATAAGTTCCATCTGCTTGAACTGTTGTTGTGTAATCAT
>JAGGWE010000184.1 GCA_021157665.1 Sulfurimonas sp. | reverse complement strand
TTTTATTATATAAGCTTCTAACAAGGAGAGTACAAATGTTCTAATAATATATATAATGATTTTATCTCTATAGATATATTAGCTAAGTTTTTTAATATAATTTATGGCTTAATTTTTACATTTGTTATGTTTAAAGTTTTAAATACAATAGCAAATATTAAAGTTCAAGAGATAGATACAACTGATACAAAAGTTAAAAATGAGATTATAAATGTTGGACTTAAGGTTCTTAATTTTGTAATTCTTGTTATTGGTTTATTAATAACTTTATATTTTGCAGGAGTTAATTTAACAGCTGTTTTATCTGGTTTAGGAATTGGTGGTTTTGCAGTTGCACTAGCTGCTAAAGATTCTTTAGCAAACTTTTTTGGAACTTTATCTATTCTTTTTAGTGATGTTTTTTCTCAAGGTGATTGGATAGTAGTAAATGGAGAAGAGGGTGTTGTTATAGAGATAGGAACAAGAGTTACAACGCTAAGAACTTTTGATAATGCTCTAGTTGCTATACCAAATGCAATGCTTGCAAATCAAGATGTTAAAAATTGGAATAAAAGAAGTCTTGGTCGTAGAATAAAAATGAGTTTAGGTATAAAATATAACTCTTCTTCAAATGATATTAAAAATGCTATTAAAGAGATTCGTGAAATGTTAGATAAACATCCAGAGATAGCGACTAAAAATACTGAATTTGATTATAAAACAAAATCAAGAGGTAAGCTTATTTCAATAGAAGATGCACAAGGTGTAAAGAAAACACTTTTAGTTTATTTGGATGAGTTTTCAGATTCTAGTATAAATATTTTAGTTTATTGTTTTACAAAAAGTGTAGCTTGGGAAGATTGGTTGAGAACAAAAGAGGATGTAATGCATAAAATAATGGATATATTTGAGAAGAATAATCTGGAATTTGCTTTCCCGTCACTTTCAATTTATGATGAAAGCAAAATTAAGTAAAAGTTATAATTCTATATTTATAATTTTTAGGTAAAATCCTTTTTATAAAAATAATTATTGCTAAGGATTTCTATGGAACAAACACAAGCAAGAGTAAATATTTATGCTCTTTTATCTCGAATTTTACTTCAAGAATTAGATACTAAAATATTACAAACTATTAAAGACGATGAAGATATTTTAGATTTTTTCCCAACTTTAAAAGAGTGGAAACAGCTTCGAGAAGTTGATAATGATACTCTTTTAGCTGAGTATTTTAATCCTGATTTTGTAAACCTTAGTGTCCTTCATTTAATCCCTTATGAAACATTTTATACTCGTGATGATCAGATGGTTGAAACAGGTGGTGCTAATCCTGTTACTGATATTTATAGTGCTTATGATTTTATGGTTGATTATGAGGTTGCTAGAACAGTTTCATCTGATCATATTGGAATTGAATTAGAATTTATGCATCATTTAGCAAATGCTGAATTTCAAGCACTTCAAAAGAAAGATGAAAAAGCAGTTGCAGAACTTAGAACTGCTCAAAAAGAGTTTTTAAATAAACATCTTCTTCAATGGGCTCCAATGTATCTTATAAATATGAAATATGAAGCTAGAACGCCACTGTATTTTGATGGTGCTGATATGGCATTAGAGTTTATTTTAAGTGATAATGAATATTTAACAGAAGTTCTTAAGTAGATAAAATGTCATTAATTAAGCTAAAAGCTAGTAGTTGTGTTCGCTCTTTAAGTGTTGAGAGTAGATGTGATAAATGTGAAGTAGTATGTCCAACAGATGCGATTGTTATAGGTGGAAATCCACTTCCTTCGATTAACTTTTCATTATGTGTTGGTTGTGGTGCTTGTGGAGGAGTTTGTCCAACTGAAGCATTTTCTTTGGATGGTTTTTCTGCTACTGAGTTTTTCTTTGATTTTTTAGAAGATAAAGATAATTTAATATCTTGTCGCAAAAATGTTCCATGTATCTCTGCACTTAGTGTTGAACATCTTATCTCTTTAGCAATTTTGAAAAAAAAGTTAGTTTTTGATATGGCTTATTGTGATGCTTGTGCAATAGCTTCCACATGCCATAAACAGATTTTAGCAAATTATGAAGAGGCAATATATCTTTTAGAAGCTATGGAGAATAAGGCTGAGATAAAGTTAGAAAATATTGGCTATGAAAAAAAAGAGGAACAAACAGATAGAAGAGATTTTTTAAGTGCAATAAATCTTACAACTTTAGCAAAAACAAAAAAGAGTTTTGAAAATGAAGTAAAAAAAGCTAGTAATGAACTAACTAAACATACTTTAGAAAAAACAGATATTGCACTTTTGAGAAAAAAAACACTTCCTGAGAAAAGAAAACTTTTTTTTAGTGCCGTTAAACGAGTTGATAAACCATCTCAGTTTCATATAGTTGAAGCAGATGAGCTTAGTTTTACATCTCAAAAGTTAATGAATACTGAAACTTGTACAGCTTGTCAAATGTGTTATAGAGTTTGTCCAACAGGAGCATTAACTTCAGATATAAAAAATTCAAAGATAGATTTTGATCCATTTTTGTGTGTGAAGTGTAATATTTGCCATGATGTTTGTGGGCCAAATGCTATCACTTTATCTTCCTCATACAATGTAAAAGAGTTTTTTGAACCAGAGGTTCAATCTTTGATTAGTTTTAATGTTAGAAGATGTGATGAATGTAATATGATTTTTAGTACAAATACGACAGATAAACTCTGTTACAGATGTAAAGCAGAAGATGAAGAGGCCCGAGAACTTTGGGGTATTACAGAGGATATGTGAAAATGATGAATAATGATAACCAAATATCAAAACAAACTAAACTTTTTGGTTTTATAGGGGAACATGCAGGGGTAAGTAGATTTAGTGCATTGAGTAATAAAATGTTTAAAGAAAACTTTGATGATATTATGATGATTCCTATGAATATTAGAGAAGATGATCTATTTTTTACACTCTCAAATATGAAAAAATCGCAGGTAAATGGTGCAATTATTTCAAATGAATATGTAAAACACTCTGTTGAAGTTTTAGATAGTTCTAGTGAACTTGTAAAGAGAACTGGCATGTGCGATATTATCTTTAAAGATGGGGAAAAACTTCATGGTGATGTTTTTGGAACTCGTGTACTTTTAGAAAGATTAAAAGATTTAGGTGCTACAAAAATAGCACTTATTGGAACAAGTCCACATGCCAAGGCTTTTTCGCTTATGGCATGTGGATTTAAAGTTAGTTACTTTTATGATAATCTTGAAGAACTTATGGTTTTTTGTGATGAGATGCAACTTTGTAATGCAGATGTAAATAGAATTGCTAATGATATGAAAATAGATTTTAGTGAATTTGATGCAGTTTTAGACTTCTCAAATTTAGAGAACTTAGATATGGTTCAAAAATTAGCACCATATAGTTTTGATATGAAAAATTCAAAAGAGTACTCAAACCTAAAAACAAGAGTAAATCAACTTAACACAACTTATATCGGTTATGATGATATGATAGAAGAGTTAACAAAACAAGCATATAGAATTATAAAAAAAGGATAGTGTATGAACCCAAATGATATTAGTGATTTAAGAGCAGAGTTTGATAAATTTGTAAAAGATAAATGTTCACTTGATCCAGAAGCAGGTGAGAATATGCAAAGTCCAGATATGGGAGATAAAGAGGATGAAGAGCCAGTACCACAGTTTGTTGATGCTTTAACCTCAAAACTTTTAGCACCTGCTCTTAGTGGAGTTTATCTTTCTCGTTTAGATATTAAAAGGGTAGCCGAGGCTATTGATGAGTCTATCCCTATTAAAGAGCGTACAAAGATGGTTAAAGCTCTTTTTAGACATACAACTACTCAGAAGTATTTAAAAGATGCTTTTGCTGAAGTAGATAAACATATAAATGGTCGTATTTTGATCTATACAGAATTAGGTGAGACTTTTCCTGCATCTAAAGAGATTTTTGATACTCATATTCTTAAAGCTAAAAAGACTATGAAAATGTTTGATACAATAATAAACGATTTTGAGGAGATTGAACCAACAGACGATCCAATGTTTGTATAAATAAGGTAAAACGAGTTAGAACTAAATTAATTTTTGTAGTTCTAACCAAGCTTGCCAGATTAAAGCACTAGTAATTCCTGCCGCAAAACCAGCAATAATATCATCGCCCATTACACCAAGTCCACCTTTAACTTCACGGTCGATTCTGCCGATAATAGATGGTTTTGCAATATCAAAGTATCTAAATAGAGCAAAAGATAAAATAGACTGGATTAAAAATCCATTTTCCCACATGCCAATATCACTAAATGATATAGTGATAGCAGGGGCAACACTAAGTGCAAACCACATACCAGCTAACTCATCTATAACGATTCTTTTATCATCGTGAATCTTTGATTTTAATTCATATTTATTTATCTCTCTAATAGCGATAATACTAATTAATGCAGTTGTTAAAAAAAGAGTCTGTGCATCAAGGTAAATAAGTATTAACATACCTAATGGGAGAGAAACTAAAGTTCCCATTGTCCCAGGGGCTTTTGGAAATAAGCCACTAAATCCTACTGTTATAAAAAACCAATTCATTTTAAGTACCTCTTTTATGTAAGTGATGTTGTTTGATAAAGTTTCATCAATTCTAAGTAAAAATCACTCTCACTATGTTTTTCTAGTAAGCCAGCAACAGGTAGAATAGTTGAGTATAATTTTTCAAGATTTTGAAATCTATTTGGAAATAATTTGGATAAGATAAATGCAGAAATCTCTTTTCTAACTAAAATAGTTGGAGGAAGAATACCAAGTTCTAAAAGTTCTAAAATAGAGTTAGCATGATATGAGATTTGATGGTGTTGTCCATGTGGACAAGTGTTTTTACCAACAAGTGTTGTACACTCATTACAATAAACATATTCACTTTCAAGTTTTATCTCTATATCTATTCCAACAAGATTATCTATGATTGATTTATCTGTATTTTCATCATAAAACATTCCAAGACCTATATGATCTCTACTGATTGTAAGTCTATCGCAGCCATAGTTTTTTGTAACAATTGCATTTATAATTAACTCATTGTACCCTTCAAATACATAACTATTTTCTAGTGGAACAACAACCACTCTATTTTTTTGTAAAAAGTTATTTATAAAAAATTCAAGAGCTTCTTTTCTTATATTATAGTCTAAGTTTTGGTTATTGTATGGTTTTAGTAAAAATATTACAAGTAAATCAGTCGTATCCATCGCTTGTCTAATTAAGCGTTCATTAGATCTATGCAAAGGGTTTGCAGCCATTATTAAGGCTGTTGTATGTTTAGCATTTATCATTTTTTTTGCAGAACTAATAATATCTTTATTTTTAAAATTTTGATTATTAGCAGTATTTAATAGTGTATATTTACCATTTACAGCCCAAGAACCAAGTCTTTTAATTGTTCTTTTAACTCCAGGATGTGATAAATCATCAGTTCCATAAATATATTTTGTTCTTTTATTTGGATTTGTTTGGAAAGTTTCTTCAACAATTAAAGTAGCAAACTCTTTATCTTCACATAGTATAGTAAGCTCTTCGCCAACTACTAATGATTTTATAACCTCTTCATTCTTTTTGCCAGAAGGAGCTAATATAAATGGTAAAGGGAAAGTGTTACCATCAATAAGTCCTGTTTTTAATATAGATTCTTTCTCTTTTTTGGACATTAATCCAGTAAGAGGTTTTAACAAACCACATTTTACTAATTCTAGTGCTGAAGCTGCTTCTTTATCAATAAGAAGAGTTTTATTTTTTCTTGACAATGTCATATTTTTTTCGTTTTTCCCATAAACTTTTTCTTGAAATCCCTAGTTTTTTAGATAATTCAGTATCTGGAAATTTATGTTGATAATTTAGTACTATAAATTTTACATAATCTTCTATAGGAAGTATATCCCCTTGGTCAAAAATATTATTTTCACTTTTTATAGTAATAACATTATAATCAACATCATCAATATTTTCTGTACTTGCTACAATAACTTGTTTATTTGCTATCAAATCACAAAAAGCTTTTTTATCTGTTTTTTTAATTGTTTGATAATCTACAACATAAATTATACTATTTAGAGAAGCAGATTCTATCTCATTCATAGCTTTTGGGTTACTTAAAGATACAAAATGTATAGGTTGATTTTTTGTAGAGGCATGATTAAAAGCAAAAGCATCGGCATATTTTTGAAAACTAGATGATATATATACAGGTAGTTCAATCTCTTTATGATTATAGTCTTGAGATACAGCAGCAAAAGTATGTTCTAAATATGTTTCGTAAGCTAGATTTCTTTTTTTCAATCTTTCATAGTCTTGGTAATGGTCGATTTTTCTAACCAATTCTTCTATCATAAAAGGTTTTAAAATATAATCTTTTGCTCCAGCAGCAAGAGGTTTTGAAACAGTATCATTACTAATATATGAAACCATTAAAATAACAATAGATTTTTTAAAAGTTTCAATAACTGGATGAAAATCTTGTCCATTAATATTTGTTGATAGTAAAACAACATCATAGTTGTTACTTTTTATCGCATCTTTTGTAGAGGTACACATTTCACACATATGACCTAATTCACCTAGTTTTGTAGCTATACTTTGTGCTAAATAAATTTCGTTTTCTATAATAAGTATCTTCAAATATCTACCTTAATTTTATTTCATAAAATGAAGGAAACCCTTCATCTGTTTTATAACACTATCGGAAGTAATTCCGCTAGTTACGCTTCTATGCCAACAGCATGACTTATAAAAAAACTAAATTTTTTTATGAACGCTTGGTTTGTTGCCAATCATAATATTTTAAATTTGCATTTGCAATCACACCAACACCTTCGCCTCGACCGATAAAGCCGAGTTTTTCAGTTGTTGTCGCTTTTATATTTACTCTACTACTTTCTATATTTAAAATCTCAGCTAGTTTTCTTCTCATAGCTAGTTTATAGTTTGATATTTTTGGTTTCTCAGCTGCAATTGTTAAGTCAACATTTATTATCAAAAAACCAAAATTGTTTATTTTAGTAACAACTTTTTTTAGTAACTCTTTAGAGTCGATACCTTTATATTTGTTGTCATTATCTGGAAATAACATTCCTATATCACCCATCCCAGCAGCACCTAAAAGGGCATCTATGAGAGCATGAATAGCAACATCCCCATCACTATGAGCTTTAAAGCCAAACTTTGAGTCTATTTTCACTCCACCAAGAAACATTTCACCTTTATTGTCAAAGGCATGAACATCAAATCCATTACCACTTAGTATCTCTTTTGATGGAGATTCTAAACATGAAAGTTGATTTAAATCTTGAATATAAGTTATCTTATGCGCTTCATTTTCACCTAAGATGAATTTTCTAGTTCCACCATTCGCTACAATAGCACTACTTTCATCTGTAAACTCCTGCGAAGTTTTTAGAGCATCTTTTAAAATAGAAGTACGAGATAATTGAGGAGTTTGAACTCTTTTAACCTTATCTCGATCTATTGTTTTATCTTCATATATTACGGTATCTGTTACTTTTAGATATGGAACAATACAATCAGCATCAGTTTTTTTTGAGATTATAGTTCTTAAAAAATCTTCACTGACACATGATCTTGCTATGTCACTTACTAGAACAAACTCACTGTTTACTTCTTTTAAGGCATTTTTTAATGATTCTTGTCTTGAAGAACCACCATTAACAAATGTATAATCTGCGTAATTTTTCATAAACTCTATATCATCACTTGATGAAGTGATAATTATTTTGTCAAAAAAACCACTATTTTGAAGTCTATCTGCTACAAATTGCCACAATGGCTTATGATTTATTCTAAGCCATTGTTTTTTTACATCTAATTCAAATCTGCTAGAACTACCAGCAGCAAGTAATATAAGTGTTAAATTAGACAATTAAATTCCTATTTTTTAAAAGTGTTACGAAATTATACAGATGAAACCTTTTTTTTATCTTGTGTTGAAAGTAAGATTAAGATAATTTATTGGTTATTTACATAAAATATAGATTCAATTGATATACTTTATATTAGATTAATACTATCTTTCGTAACTATGGTACTTTAAGTGTAGTGTGTACCGTTTTTGTACCGTTTTTCTAAAAACTCTATACTCATTTTATCTTTTCTAGGCATATAATGAGCATACACTTTTAGAGTTATATCTAGGTTATCGTGACCTAATGTATTTGATACCCAATGAGGGTCAATTTTATTGTTTAGCATAATACTTGCAAAAGTATGTCTAGTATTGTGCATTGCTCTTTTCTCAATCTTGAGTAACTTTAAAACTTTTTGATACTCTTTGTAAAAAAATGAGTTATTTGAGTAATAATTATTACTTCTACTCAAGAATACAAAAGTGTTTTTCAAGCCTGTTACCATTTGTTGAGATTTAAAAAATTCTTTTACTTTTGGTAACATTTCAATATCTCTATGACTTGATGCTGTTTTAGGAGTGTTGATAGTTCCCTCGGCAATAGTTTTATCAATAGTGATAGTATCAGTTTCAAAATTTATATCTTCCCATTTTAAAGCTAATAGTTCTCCTGATCTTACACCAGAAAAAAAAGAAATACCTAAAAAATTTTTTAAGACAAGCTTTGAGTTTTCTAAGATTAAATCAATCTCATCAAGAGTAAAAGGCTTCATCTTCTTTTTAGTGCTTTTAATTTTCGGCATATCTACCATCTTGATAGGATTAAGAATAATCCATTCATTTATAATTGCTAATGCAAAAACTTCTTTTAGTAGTACTCGTGCTAATACAATGGTTTGCTTTTGCAATCCCATATCAACTATGCTATCTTGAAACCTCTTAATATTAATAGGTTTTATTTCATGAACTCGCATATCTTTGAAATATGGTATGATTTTTGTCTTACAAGTGATATTATAAGCCAACATGGTCTTATGCTTCAACACTTTGTATTTACTACTCATTACTTCTTGAAGTAGTTCGACAACTGTTGGAATTCCATTTACTGTATTTAGATTTAACTCTTCATCAAGTAAGCCACTCTTAAATTTCCCAATAATTATGTTTTTATTGATATTAGTATATTTAAGTTTTGATGATTTAAATTTGTCTCCTATCCCAAAATATAAAAGACCTTTACGATTCTTAAATCTTAGCTTTTTCATAAACTATTCCTTTTTGAAGTTCATCTCTAAACTCTAGAATAGCATCCTCTACAAACACTAATATTT
>JAGGWE010000105.1 GCA_021157665.1 Sulfurimonas sp. | reverse complement strand
TATATATACTTCATTCATTTGAAAACCTTTATTTTTTCTTTATGATACTCTATTAAAAATTAAATTTTACAAAATTAATGTATAATTCACTAAATATATCTATTTAAGGTTTGTCTTGCAAAATATTCCACATGTTCCAGTGCTTTACCGAGAAGTTTTAGAGGCTTTTAAAAATATTGATAATGGAATCATAATTGATTGTACTATGGGATATGGGGGTCATTCATCTATGATATTGGATGCAAATCCACATGCCAAGCTGATAGCGATAGATCAAGATCAAACAGCGATAGATTTTTCAACTGCGAGATTAGCAAAGTATGGAGATAGAGTAATTATCAAAAAAGGTAAATTTTCATCTGTAATAAAAGATATTTTAAATGAATTTGATATTAAAGATATTAGGGGTGTTCTCGCTGATATAGGTGTTTCTTCTCTTCAACTTGACCAAAAAGACAGAGGTTTTTCATATGAGAGTGAAAATCTTGATATGAGAATGGATAAAGATGCTCTACTTAGTGCTAGTGAGGTTGTAAATGAATATTCATCAAAAGAGCTTGAAAAAATACTTTTAGAATATGGTGAGCTTAGAAATTATAAAAAAATAGCATCCCAAATTATTAAAAATCGTCCATTTAATTCTGCAAAAGAGTTAAGTGATACTCTTAAATCCCACATGCCACATGGCAAAAAAATTCATCCTGCAACACTTCTTATGCAGGCTATAAGAATTGAAGTTAATGATGAACTTGGTGAGTTGAAATCACTTCTTCAAAGTTTAGAAGAGGCAAGATTTCCACATGCCAAGATTGCTATTATATCTTTTCATTCACTTGAAGATAGAATAGTAAAACAAACATTTTCAAGATGGGCTAAATCATGTATCTGTCCAGCTGAAGCTATGAGATGTTTGTGTGGTAATGATAATGAACTTGGTAAAATAATCTCAAGAAAGCCAATAATGGCAAAAGATGATGAGTTGAAAGAGAATGTTAGAAGCAGAAGTGCAAAAATGAGAGTTTTTGAGATGGATATTTTTGATGAGTGAAAAAACTGAACTTTTAGAAGAGGTTAGTATAGTTTTAAACCCTTCAAAAGCATTGAATTTTGCTTTTTTCTTGTATGTATTACTTATTTTAGTATTGGTGTCTATTTTTGCTTTTCCAAAGATATATATTCAACAACAAATTTACTTTAAAAGTAGAGATATCGCAAAGTTAAAAAGTGAATATGATACTTTAAAAGAAGAAAATAGGCTTATTGGTGCATCAGTAGAATCTATTAAATTTAAAAATCAAATTCTTGATACATTATTTTAAGGACAGCTAAATTATGATTCGTCGTTTTATAGAATTTTCTATTGATAAGCCACTTTTAAACCATATATTACTTACATTTATATTATTGTTATCAATTTTTGCATATCTTAATATTCCAAAAGAGATATTTCCTCCAATGACTATGGATAAAGTTTCTATATCTGGTGGATATGTTGGAACATCAGCAGATATTTTAGACAAAATGGTTGTTAAAACTATAGAAGATGATTTACAAAATATAGATGAGTTGGATACTGTCGAGAGTATTATTAAAAATGGTTCATTCTCTATAGTTGCAGATATAAAACCTAATTCAGATAATGCAAATGTTTTAAATGATGTAAAAGATATTGTAAGTGCTGTTAGAAAAGATTTACCAGCTGATATGGCTGAACCAATAGCTAAAATTAAAACACATGCTTTTCCTCTTGTTTTAATCGCTTTAGCTGGTGATATAGATAAACAAGAACTTTTAGATAGAGCAGATGAGTTAAAAAGTCAGTTGAGTTATTTAAAAGATTTAAGTGAAATCACAATTCGTGGAGATGCTGAAGAAGAGTTAGTCATAAATATAAATGAGCAAAAAATTATGGCTCTTGGATTAAAACCAGCCCTAGTTATTTCTGCACTTAAAAATATAAGTTCAATATTCCCAATAGGAACTATAAAAGAGAAAGGTTCTCATCTTTATATCTCAACTTTTAATGGTGAAAAAGACAATAAAGATATAGCCGATACTATTATCAGTGTTGGTGATTTTAGAGTTCGCATAGGTGATATTGCAGATGTTTCATTTGGTTTGAGTGATGAATCTGAACTTTCTCATTATAATGGGATACGAAATGTTTCAATAAATGTTACAAAATCAAAAGATGGAAATGCTATTGCTCTTGTAAAAGAGATTAGAAAAATTTTAAAAGCAAATAAAAAAAAATATACAAATTTAAAATATGAGATATATACAGATACTTCTGTTTGGATAAAAAATCGTTTAAATACAGTCTTTTCTAATATAGTTTTTGGTCTTATGCTTGTGTTTATTGCTATGCTTATTTTTATTAATCGTGGTATTGCAATGGTTGTTGCTATTGGTATCCCTATGAGTTTTATGATAGGACTTATTGTAACTGAATTAATGGGCAATAGTTTAAATATGCTCTCTTTGCTTGGTGCTTTAATTGCTTTAGGAATGCTTGTTGATGAAGCGATAGTTGTAGCTGAAAATATATATAGATATTTAGAAGAGGGGATGAATAGAAGAGAAGCTTGTATAGTTGGGGCAACAGAGATGTTTCCAGCAGTTCTAGCAGCTACTTTAACAACTGTTTTTGCTTTTCTGCCAATGCTTCTTTTAACTGGAGAGATGGGTACTTTTATAAAAATAATACCTATGATGATTACAGTACTTTTACTCTCATCTTTGTTTGAAGCATTTTATTTTTTACCTTTACATGCACATGATTTTTTAAAAGTTTCACATGATGATAGTTTTACTAAAAAACTTTGGAAAAAGATGCACAGATGGCATAGTTTGGCATTGCATTTTGTATTTAGAAAAAAAATAATTTCATTAGTTGTTATTGTCACAACGATTTTGGGATTGACATTTCTCTTTATGAAAAATTCAAAATTTCAACTTTTTCCAGATTTTGATAATACTCAGATATATGTGACAGGTAAAGTAAATATAAATAATGAATTAGTAGATACAGAGAAAAAAGTAACAGTTATAGAGAAAAAATTATTAGAGAGTTTAGATGATGGTGATGTTTCCTCTATAACATCTGTAATTGGTTTTAGATTAGATGCTAAAAATAAAGCTGAAATGGGTGAACATCTTTTTCATATATTTATAGATTTACATGAAAGGGCTCCTAGTAATGTTTTTGACACTTATATTAGCCCCTATCTATCCCTAGAATATGATAGAGATATTTTAAAAAGACAAAGAGATGCAAAAGTAATTGCTAAAGAGGTTGAAGAGTTATTAAATGAGTTTAGGGATTTAAAAGAGAATAATACATTAAAGTATGAGGAACTTGTTGTTAAAGTTCCTGGTGCTGGAATAGTTGCACATGATATAGAGATAAGTTTAAGCGATAAAGATGAAAAATCAATCTTAGAAGGTATAAAATATTTAAGTGATGAATTTGCTCTTATTGATGGTATAAATAATATTGCAGATGATGCAGATATAGGTGAAAAAGAGTTAAAACTTCGTGTAAATCAATATGGACAACAGTTAGGTTTTAATGAGCAGTTAATATCAAATGAGTTAAGAGCATATTATTTAAAAGGTGAATACTCAAAGATGTTTAATGATACGGGACTTATTCGTATTAAGATACAAAGTGATGCAAATGAAAAAATAGACTCAATAAATCGCATAGAAGTTCAAGTTCCTCAATCAAATCAATTTGTGGCATTAAAAGATATTTGTGATTTTATGATGGTACAAGGTTTTGTCGCTTTAACAAAAGAAGATGGAGTAAGAATAAGAAGTATTTTCGCATCTTTGGATAAAAAAATAATAACATCCTCTGAAGCTATGAAAAAAATATTACCAGCGATAAATAAGTTAAGAGATGATGGCTTTAGAGTTGAGATAAAAGGCGAAGAAAAAGAGAATGCTAAAAATAAAAGAGAGATGCTTCAGTCTGCTGTGATAGCAATTTTCTTAATCTTTATTACTTTAGTATGGTTATTTGATTCTATTAAAAAATCTCTTATAGTAATTAGTACAATACCTCTAGTTTTACTTGGTGTTTATTTCGGTCATTTTGTAATGGGTTTAAATATGACTATGACAGGTTTAATTGGTACAGTTGGATTGGCTGGAGTAGTTGTAAATGATGGGCTTATAATGGTGAATTTTATAAAAAATGCTACTGATACTGAAGATCTTATGAAAAAAGCAAAAACTAGACTTAGACCAATCTTACTAACTTCACTGACAACAGTTTTAGGTCTTTTAACATTAATCTTTTTTGCATCAGGACAAGCTATGATTCTCCAACCAATGGCAATTTCTCTTGGTTTTGGTATAGCATGGGCAACGGTACTAAATCTAATTTATATACCACTTTTATATGCTGTTGTTTATAAAATAAAAGAACCTAAAAAGTTATTGTACTAAATCAGAAAAATATAAGGATATATTGACTATAATTTCGCCCTACAAACAATGGATATTTGGCTTAATTGTCAAAAAAATGTTATGTTTGCCTTGTAGAGGGCATTAAACTACTTTTTATTTTTTTAGTGTTCTCTCAGATGTTCACTATATAATAAGTTCTAACTATGGTGTGGGTTTTTAGCTCAGTTGGTTAGAGCCCTCGGCTCATAACCGAGTGGTCGAGAGTTCGAGTCTCTCAGAACCCACCACTTCCTTAACCCTTTTTTCAAAGAAAAATCTAAACTTTAAATCTCTTTTATAAATTCATTAAACATCAGTATGTAAATCCTTTTTTTTAAAAGTGTTGCACTTTAAACTTGAATTGGCGTAATAAATCAGATTTTTTCCACTTT
Source organism: Sulfurimonas sp. (assembly GCA_021157665.1). GTDB lineage: Bacteria > Campylobacterota > Campylobacteria > Campylobacterales > Sulfurimonadaceae > Sulfurimonas. Next base: position 560 of record JAGGWE010000105.1, on the reverse strand, counting down.
TATAGAGGAGGGAGGGGAATATTAATAAATGTTTAATATTAATAATAATACAATTGTTTATAAAATAAATAGGGGTTTGTAATGTTTGGTCAAAATGTAAAGTTAATTCAGTCTGAAAACCAAGAGCTTAAAGCAAAAATAGAATTATTAGAAAGTGAAATTACTATTCTTAAAGATGAAAACAGTACTTATAAATCGGAAAAAGACAAGGTAAAAGATATAGTTGAAGAGAACAAGCTAAAAAATGCTCTAACTCAAAATCTTACAAATGGCTGTATTCACAATATACAATTTGTTCAAAAAGAGATTGAAAATAATATGGTCAAGCAAGAGGAGATTAACACTTTAAATAGTGAAGGCTCTAAAATTATGACAGAAGTTCAAGAGAATGTAAATAAAATCTTCAATATTGATTCGATAATAGAAATGGCAAATGGATTAAGAACTAATGCTCAAGAACTTAATGATAGTGTAGTTTCTATATCTGATGTTATTAACCTTATTAAAGATATTTCAGACCAAACTAATCTTCTTGCATTAAATGCAGCTATTGAAGCAGC
>JAGGWE010000133.1 GCA_021157665.1 Sulfurimonas sp. | reverse complement strand
CCCTCTTGCATCTCGATAGTTACGACCTCATCACAAATATCTAAAACCTCTTGAGATATACCGATACCTTCATGTCCCATTATTAGCACCCATTTTTTAGGTATTTCCACATGCCAAAGTGGTGTGGTGAATAGGTTGAAGATAAAAAAGAGTTTACTCCAAAACCTGCCATACTTCTTGTGATACTTCCAATATTTTCACTAGAAGTTATATTATCTATCATCAAAATATTATCGTCTAATTCATCTAAAGAACTTGGGCTTGGACGAACCCCATGAGCCATACAATTATGATGAATTTTATGCCCAACTATCTCACTCATAAGTTTTTTATCTGCTAAATATAATTTAGAAATATTTTTACTATCTATCAGTTTAGTAAACTCATCATAATATTCTCTAGTTGCCAAGATACTTTTTATCTCTATCTCACTCTCTAAAAGTAAATTTACAACCTTTGGAGAATCAGCGATAAAGCTACTCTCTTTACTCAAGGCATTATCACGCAGAGTATGATATATTTTTAACTCAGGTATCTCTAAATCGTCTATTTTTATTAAGTTAAACATTCTCAATCTGAGTAATTTTATTTATACTTACTTTATCTAAATCTATACTTTTAACCCTATAACTAATTTTTGTATTTTCCATGAGAGAATCTAAAGATTTTTCTATCTCTAAAAGTTCTATTTTCTCTTTACTTACAACAACAAAATCATCTCCAAAAACCCTAAAGACCAAGTTTTGAGATAACTTTTCACACAACATACTAGCAATCTTTTTTAAAAACTTATCCCCCTCTTGCCAACCATTATTTTTGTTGTATTTAGAAAAATCTTTAAGTAAAAAAACTTCTATATTTTTATACTCTGCGTCATAACTATTTTTCATCAAAACAACATCTAAATAGTTTTGATTATAAGCTTCACTAAGAGTATCTTTATAAAAATAAGCGAAGCGTTCCTCTTCTAATTTTGATTTTGGTAATTGAGTAATATTTTCATCTATCTCAACATCTTTAAGTGCTATAAGTGCTACCTCTACAACCTCTGGATGAAACTGCTTAGAACTCAACTCAACCAGTTCCCCAAGAGCCTCTTTTACACTTTTTTTAGCCTTATAAATTCGGTTTGTAGTCATCGCATCAAAAGCATCTGCAACAATCATAATCCGAGCAAGAGGAATAATATCATTACCCTTTAAGCCCAAAGGATAACCTTTCCCATCAAATCTTTCATGATGAGAGTGTACTATCTCTGCTAATGCCTTAAACATAGGAATATTATTCAACAATCTATAACTTACCTCTACATGTTCCTGAATAAGCTTATACTCAACATCAGTTAAAGTGTTTGGATTTAGTAAAACAGCATCTGGAGTAGCTATTTTTCCTACATCATGAAGTATTCCAGCTTGGTGAATCATAATACAATCCTCTTCACTAAAACCCATCTCTCTAGCGATTTTCTGACTATAATCAGCAACTCTTTTTGAGTGTCCTGCTGTGTAAGTATCTCGCTGTTCTATCATCTCTACCATAGAAAAAAGTGTTTTTTCATAATTATCATTTTGAAAATCAACTAAATGTCTTAACTCAGATGTTTTTTTCTCAACCATCTCTTGTAGGTGTGATTTATATTTTTCATTTTCTGAAAATTTTTGTAATTTTTGAGAAATTTTAAAAAGTTCACGATTTAACTGTATAAAATCAAATGGCTTAATAATATAACCATCTATTCCAGCTTTTATCGCACCAAACATATAGTCAGACTCACTATGTGCTGTTGTAATCAAAACAGCTTGAGATTCATTTAACTCTTTAATCTGTTCTAGCATATCTAGTCCATTCATTTTAGGCATAGATAAATCAGTTATAACTATATCAAATTTTTGAAGTTGATATTTTTGTAAACCCTCTAAACCATTTATAGCATAAACAACTACAGAAAAAAACTTTTCAAGATACTGAACCATAGTCTGCCCAATAGACACATCATCCTCAACATACAAGACTTTTAAATTCTTAGTTAACTCTTTTAAACTTTTTAGATCTACCATTTCATATCACCAAGTTTTTGCATTAGAAATATCATATTTTTAAAAGAGAGTGGTTTTTGTAAGGTAATATTAGCAAGTTTACTATCTATCTCTCCAGTTTGTCTTGAAGCAGTTAAAAAGATTGCAAAAATATCTGGATTTATTTTTCTTATCTCTTGCATCATCTCTATACCATCCATGTTTGGCATTAAAATATCAGAAATTATAAGATTAAAATCACCCTCTTTTTTAAATATTTTAAGAGCCTCTTCCCCATCAGAACAGATTGTAACATCTTCAAAAAATTTATTTAAAAATATACCTGTCCCCTCTCGAATATCCTCTTCATCATCAACAAAAAGCACTTTTAAATCTTTGACCTTTTCTCTTAATGCTTTAATATCATCCATCTAACTCTCCAGAGTCTTTTATATTTAAAGGCAAACTTATCTCAAAACAGACACCATTACCAAAATTATATGCCCTCAGTATACCATGTAAATGCTTTTCAATAATTGTTTTACTCATGTAAAGCCCTATCCCCGTTCCAACATTACTGTTTTTTGTACTAAAATAGGGGTTAAAGATTTTATTCATAATCTCCTCTTTTATCCCTCTACCAGTATCATATATTCTTATAATCATATTTTCTTGAGTTTGATCTACTATCTTTTTAGCCCCTTTTCTTAGAGTTACTTCATCTACAGAATCTAACTCAATATCAGCTAATATATTGTTTGCTCCCATAGCTATAACACTTATTGGTTGTCTCCACTGATAAGCTATCATACTTATCATCTCACCCATTGCAGCATGGCGAGATTGAGCTATCATGATATCCTCTTTTTCATCAAGGGCGATATATGCATCTTCAAGTTCTGTTACATCTGTAAATGTCACAACACTTCTGCTATTTTTATCTATAAAAAGTGGTTTTGCCCAAACTAGAAAGGTGTGTATTTTTACACTGTTTCTCATTTTAACCTTGTGTAATTCATCTTGATTAGTGAGTATATATT
>JAGGWE010000048.1 GCA_021157665.1 Sulfurimonas sp. | reverse complement strand
ATTATTATTTTTATCAATTTTTACCATTAAGATTTTATTACCTTCAAATTTAAAATTATTTGATGTATAAAATTCTTTAAATGTAATTTGAAAAATATTTGAATTATTTGGATATGGAATTATATTTATATTATTGAAAATAATTTTTTTCTTTTCACCTTTTTGAAAAATTCTTGTTTTATATTGTATAAATTTTGAATATTTCATACCATCATCTCGAATAAAATCAGTAGAGTAAAATGATAAATATTTTTTTGTATTATTATATAGCCAGTTATATCTCCATTCATATAATCCAGCTAATAATTTAGAAAAAGTAGTTTTTGGAACTTTTTGAATAGTTTTTGATGAATTAATAATAAGCATAGTTGAGTTTATATTTATATATTTATCAAGGGTTTCTAGATTTGAATTATTTATAGCTATACAGCCTTTTGTGAATTCATCTCTTTTTTGTTCTGTTGGAAGACCATGTATCCATATGCCAGAACCATTTTTTCCTCTAAATTTATCATAGATATTTGGGTAAGATGTGACAAAGGCCAGGGGTCCATAAAAAGAATCAAGTTTTGATATTTTTTTAGTTAACTCATATATACCAAGAGGTGTTTTTAAATCTCCCTCTTTTTTTTTATCTCCTTGTATTTGTCCAGTAAAAGCATTGTAATTTTTTAAAATTGTAAACTTTTTATTTTCATTTTGTTTATAAAGTGTAAGTGTTGATTTTTTTTTATCACAAGTTAATATTGTTGAGTAAGATTCAGTATATCCAAATGTAGTATCAATGTTTTTAAGATAACCATTCCAGTATTTAGTATTTGTTAGTTCTAAATCCATTTGTTTTTCTAAGTTGTCTACACCGTTAACTCTATAGTTTGTTAATATTGGATTAGCATAAATTGAGATGTTTAGAAGTAAAATAATAAATATTTTACTTGACATCTCCATATCCTATCTCTTTTAAAAAGTTTTTATCTTTAGTCCAACCTTTCTTAACTGTAACTTGAAGTTCTAAAAATGCTTTTTTTCCACTTAGAGTTTCTATCTTCATTCTAGCGTAGGTACCTATTCTTTTTATTGATTCGCCACCTTTACCAATTATAATCCCTTTTTGAGATTCTTTTTCTATAATGATAGTTGCATAAATTTTGTCTAAGTTTTTATCCTCTTCAATTGAATCAATAATAACATCTGCTTCGTATGGTATTTCATCGCTTACATTCTCAAAAATACCTTCACGGATAAATCCAGCGTAAATATCACGAACAAGTTCACTGGTTAAATCATCTGGATCAAAAAGAAAAGGAGATTCAGGAAGGTTTTTACTTATAACTTTTAGTAAATCTTCATGTCCAACTTTTTTTGGGATAGCCATAGGAATTAGTGCTTCAAAATGTTTCGCATATTGATTATAAGAAGCAATTCTTTTAAACAATTTATCTTGTTTGACTTGGTCAATTTTACTAATAACTATAATATGTTTAACTTTGTCATTATTTAGTTTTAAAAATTTTTCATAATGTTCAACTGAGTCTGTAACTGGTGCAAGATAAACAATTAAATCACAATCTCCCATCGCTTTTAGTGCTTCATCTAGCATATATTGATTAAGTATTTTTTCTCTTTCATGAAGCCCTGGCGTATCAACAAAAATAATTTGAGTATTTTCGTGCATTACGATAGCGTTTGAACGGCGTCTTGTTGCATTTGCTTTTTGAGATACCATAGCAATTTTTTCACCAAGAAGTGAATTCATTAATGTGCTTTTTCCTGCGTTTGGACGACCGATAAGAGAAACAAAACCAGCTTTAGTCATAGTGTTACCTTTAGTTTTTTTTATAAAATATAGCGAGATAAATCATCATCTTCAACAACCATATCTAGTTTTTCATGTACATACTCAGCAGTAATTTTATAATCTTCCCCACTGTGTTCATCAGCATCAAAACTTATCTCTTCTAGAACTTTCTCTAAAACAGTATGTAGTCTTCTTGCCCCAATATCTTCAGTTGTTTCATTAGCTTTGTGTGCTAATTTTGCTATCGCTTTAACAGCTTCATCTTCAAATATTAAGTTCATTCCCTCAACACCAAGAAGTGCTTCATATTGCTTCAATAAAGAGTTTTGTGTTTGAGTAAGAATTTTATATAAAGTTTCTTCTGTTAAAGATTCTAACTCAACACGAAGTGGAAATCTACCTTGAAGTTCAGGAATTAAATCACTAGGTTTACTTACATGAAATGCACCAGCAGCGATGAAAAGTATATGGTCAGTATTGATTACTCCATATTTTGTAGTAACACTACTTCCCTCAACAATAGGGAGTAAATCTCTTTGAACTCCCTCTTTACTTGGGTCATTTCTTCCTTGAGATTTTTCACTCAATGCGATTTTATCTATCTCATCAAGAAATATAATTCCACCATTTTCTGCTCGTCTCAATGCTTCAGCATTTATATTTGTCATATCTAGTAGTTTATTACTAGCTTCAAGTTTTAACATAGATTTTGCATCTTTTACTGTTACTTCTTTCTTTTTATCTTCTTTGTTTATTGAAGAAAAAATTTGAGAAAAACTTTCTTGAACTTTTGCCATCTCTGGTGGTAGATTTGTGTCATTAAATTCAATATTTATTTTATCAATCTCTAATTCTATGATTTTATTATCCATTTCACCAGAGATAACTCTTGTTTCCATAGCTTCAAGAAGTCTTTGATAATCATCTTTTTTACTCTCACTTGTAGATTCTGGAAGTGGTGGTAAAAGTTTTTCTACTATTTTATTTAAAACATAGTTTTCTATTTTTTCTTTGTTATTTTCTTCTTGTTCTGTTTTTACTATAGATATAGAGTTTACAACTAAATCTCGAATCATAGATTCAACATCTCTACCAACAAAACCAACTTCTGTATATTTTGAAGCCTCTACTTTTATAAAAGGAACTTTCATCATCTTCGCTAAACGACGAGAAATTTCTGTTTTACCAACACCGGTAGAACCAATCATTAAGATGTTTTTTGGCATTATTTCATCTTGAAGCTCTTTATCTAATTGCATTCTTCTATATCTTGTACGAAGAGCAAGAGCTATGGTTTTTTTAGCATCATTTTGTGCGATAACATAGTTGTCGAGATAAGCAACTATCTCTTTAGGTGTTAAATTCATTATTTGTTATCCTCTAAGATAAGAGTTTTGATGTTATGGTTTGTGTAAATACATAAGTCTGCTGCTATCGATAAGCTTTCTTTTATAAGTTCCTCTTCATTAAGCGAAGCATGTTTTTTTAAAGCTCTTGCTGCTGAGATAGCATAATTTCCACCACTTCCAATAGAAGCAATCTCTCCATCTTCAGGCTCAACAACATCACCGTTTCCAGTAAGTATAAAAATATGGTCGTTATTTAAAACAATCATCATAGCTTCTAATCTACGAAGAACTTTATCTTTCCTCCAAGCTTTAGAAAATTCAATAACTGATTTTAATAAATCACCTTTTTTATTTTCTAAAAACTCTTCAAACATATCAAAAAGATTAAAAGCATCGGCTGTGCTTCCCGCGAATCCGGCAAGGATTTTACCATGTCCGAGAGTACGGATTTTAGTTGCATTAGCTTTTAAAACAGAATCTCCAAAAGTAACCTGTCCATCTCCACCAATTACAGCTTTATTTTTGCCCTTGTAAGCAAGTATCGTAGTAGCATCAAACATTATTCGCCTTGAACATCCACATGTAATACAGCATGTAAACCGTGACCAAGTTTAAAGTCTAAATCATGCTCACCAATAGTTTTAATAGCAGATTTTTCGTTGATATGTTTTTTATCAATCTCAATACCGTGTTGCTCTTTTAGTGCTACTGCAACTTCATCTTTTGTAACAGAACCAAAAAGGTGTCCATTTTGTCCAAGTTTTTTAGTGATAATTATTTCAGCTTTATCAAGTTGTGCAGCTATCTTTTTAAGCACATTAACCTCTTTTTCAAGGTTCTCTGCCACAATTATTTCTTCTTGAGCATGTTGCTCTAAAATCTCTGCTGTTGCATGTCTTGCAAAGCCTTTACCTATAAGAAAGTTTTTTCCATAACCATCCTTCACCTCTTTAACTTCACCTTTTTTACCTAAACTTTTTACATCTTTTATTAGTAATACTTTCATCTGTTTTTCCTAAAATTTATTTAATTATCTTTTAATTTCGCCACTATAAGAAACAATACCATGAGTTAAGTTTCCTATTTTAGCATATCCCATACTTGGAAGAATCCTTGCAACATGAGCTGAACGACTACCCACATGACAGTAAAGTATGATATTTTCATCTTTGTTAAGTTTCGCTTCTTCTATCGCTTGGTAGAAGCTACTTGTTGGAACTAATTTATCTGCACCTTTGATATGACCCATCTGCCACTCCATATGCTCACGAACATCAACAAGTGTAAAATTGACCATACCAAGTTCTCTAGCTTCTAGTAGTGCATGAAGCTCCTCACCATCTAATTCAGCTTGATTTACAAGTTGAGTACACTCATCTTTAGTAAGACCACGAGAATGAGTATGAACTATCTCTTCCATACCAAGTTCAATTTTCTTAGCTGCTGCAAATTCGGGAGTACAGAAAATTCCACAATGACAAGTACCAGTCTCTGGAATCTCTTTTTCTATTGCTGGTTTACAAGGACAAGTTCTGTTATCAACACTTTGAGGTTTTCCATCAAGCTCTTCAACCATAAAACATGGGCAAAATAGTTTGTTGTACATCATCTTGTTACGAGCAAGCCCCATTTGTACACCTTCATTAACTTCCTCTTGTGGGTTATATACCCAACTACGAGATTCACAAACTTTGTCTGTAAATTTGATTGTTTTTTCCATTCTCTCTTGAAATTCTGGAGAATTCATATCAATTTTAATCATTCTTATAAACCTTGTCTTTTTTTACCAGCAATAATTCTTCTAAGTGCATTAAGTCTAATAAAACCTTCTGCATCTTTTTGATTGTACACTTCATCTTCTTCAAATGTTGAGTGTTCTTCAGAGTATAAAGACATATCCGATTCTCTTCCTACTACTTCTACATTTCCTTTATAAAGTTTTAGTTTTACAGTTCCTTGAACGAATTTTTGAGTAGTGTCAATCGCTGCTTGCATCATCTCACGCTCTGGAGAGAACCAAAAACCGTTATAGATAAGCTCAGCATATTTTGCAATCATTCCATCTTTCATGTGTGCTTCTTCTCTATCAAGACAGATAGACTCTATCGCTCTGTGAGCTTTTAGCATGATAGTTCCACCTGGAGTTTCATAACATCCACGAGCTTTCATCCCTACAAAACGATTTTCAACGATGTCAATTCTACCAATACCGTGTTTATTTCCGTATTCATTTAAAGTTCTAAGTATTGTTGCAGGTGAAAGTTCTTGACCATTTAATGAAATTGGGTCACCATTTTTATACCCGATTGTGATGTACTCTTTCTCATCAGGAGCATTTTCTGGAGAATTTGACCATAGCCACATAGACTCTTCTGGTTCATTCATCGGGTTTTCTAGGTGAAGACCTTCGTAAGAGATATGAAGAAGGTTAGCATCCATTGAGTAAGGACTTACAGTTGGATTTCCATCTTTGTCAACATGTTTTTGGTCGATGTTAATTCCATGTTCTTTAGCATAAGCTAAAAGTTTTTCTCTTGAGTTTAAGTCCCATTCTCTCCATGGAGCGATTACTGTAATATCTGGGTTAAGACCTAAGTAACCAAGCTCAAATCTAACTTGATCATTTCCTTTTCCAGTTGCACCATGAGATACTGCATCAGCACCCATTTTTTTTGCTATTTCAATCTGCTTTTTTGCAATAAGTGGACGAGCAATAGATGTACCTAAAAGATATTCACCCTCATAAATTGCATTGGCTCTAAACATAGGGAAAACATAATCTTTTACAAACTCTTCCTGAACATCAAGAATAAAAATATTTTCTGGTTTAATACCGTTTTCTAATGCTTTTTGACGAGCTGGTTCAACCTCTTCACCTTGACCTAAGTCTGCTGTGAAAGTTATAACTTCAGCGTTATACTCATCTTGTAGCCATTTTAAAATAATACTTGTGTCAAGTCCACCTGAATAGGCAAGAACTACTTTTTTAACTTCTTTTTTCATCTGAAAAACCCTATATTGTAAAATAATTAAAGCGATTCTACAATAAAAAATATTAAAAAATGGTTAGGGGATAGTCGTGGGAGTTATTGTTTAAGAAAGATAGTTGATAAAAAGGGTAAGTGTTTACCCTTTTGTATCAAAAAGCACACCTGAAACTTCTTGCATTTTTGGAAGAAAATCAGCTGCTTGTTCTGCTGGGAATCTTCGAATCATCCTATTTGTTTGTTCTTCAATAACTGATACGAAAAATATATCCTGTGAATCAACACCAAATTTTAAATTTGTGTTCATTGGTGCCATTGCTTTATTTAGATTATTAACTAAATCTTGTACTTGCTCTTTAGAATTTATTTTTGTTTCTGTACTTGAAACCTCTTTTTGCAACTCTTTAACTACATTTTGTTCTGAGGGCTGTTGAACTTGTTGTTGAATTTGCTGAGTTGCTCTTCCTTGAGCTTCTGGTGAACTTACCTGAGATTGTTGCTGTCTTGCAACATTTGCTATGCCATCCATGACTTACTCCTTCCCTTAAATATTCATCTATTACACAACATATCGACACTAAAAAGAATAACTTTAATAAAAATTTATAAAATTTATAAAATTTTCTTTTAGAGATACTTTTATGATACTCTTACACTTATGAATGAGTATTTTAAACTTCTAAAATCAGAACCAATATTAAAGAGATTATCAACTATTCAACTTATTGCATATTTTGGTGCATGGTTTAGTAATATTGCTATCTACACACTTTTACTAGAGATGAAAGTATCTGTTGAAGTTGTAGCATTTGTAGCAATGCTTCACTTTTTAGCTGGAGTTATTCAAGCACCTTTTTCTGGTTCGATAATTGATAGTATGAAGCCTAAAAAACTTATGCTGATTTTGATAAGTGTGGAGATTTTTGCAACACTATTTTTGATTTTTGTAAATAATTTATCAGATTTATGGCTACTTTATACATTAATATTGATTAAAATGGCAGCTGCTAGTTTTTATTTTACAACCGAAATGTCTCTTTTACCAAAAATACTTCATGGAGATAAACTTCAAAAGGCAAATGAACTTCATTCTATTATTTGGTCGCTTTCATACACTTTAGGGATGGCATTAAGTGGTTTTGTAGTTTATGCTTTTGGTGTAAAAATCGCTTTTATTTTAGATGCTTTTATGTTTGTTGTTAGTTTTTTTCTTCTTTTTAATTTGACAATTGAAGTTGAATTTATTAAAAGTGAAGAGAATCTATTTCAGATGATGAGAGATACTTTTAGATATTTAAAGAGATTTCCACATGCCATACATTTGATGTTAATTCACTCTTTTGTGGGGCTTACAGCTTTTGATGCTCTTGTTGCTTTGATGGTAAATCAATATTATGCGTCAATAATTGCAACATCTTTAGCTCTTGGTTTACTTCATGCTTTTCGTGCAGTTGGTTTAGTTATAGGACCTATAATTTTTGGAGACTGGATAAATAACAAACGAATAATTTATGTTTTCATGTTTCAAGCTTTAGCTGTTTTATTATGGGCATATTTAATGGAAAACTTTTATTTGTCTCTTTTTGCAAGTTTTGTTGTAGGACTTTTTACAACAACGCTATGGTCTTATACTTATACTCTTTTACAAAAAAATATAGAGAAAAAATATTATGGACGAATTGTAGCTTATAATGATATGTTGTTTTTAAGTATGGCAGCCTTCGTGTCTTTTATGACAGGATATTTGGCAAGTAATGGTTTCTCTTTAGAATCAATTGCAACAATTATGGCATGTGGATTTGTTGTTGGTGGAATCTATTTTGCATGGATTTTACATACTCAAAATATTAAGGATATTTCATAATGAGCTTCGCAATTTTAGGTGGTTTACTACTAAATATAGGTGCGTTTTTAACATATAAGGGTAAGATTTATCAAGCTGTTGTTATCTATTTGTTTGCAGATGTTTGTTGGATGGTTATGGCTTATGAAAAAAATGATTATATTGGCGCTATCTTTATTATAACAGGAACTACTTTTGGTTTTCTAGCATATCTGAAAATGAAAAATGGTAAGATGAATAAGAGTTTAAATAAGGAAGATATTTGATTTACAAATCTAAAGATGGAGATATTGATTTATCTAATATAACAAGACTCTATCCTGCTGCTGTAATCGATATGTATGGTGAAATCGCAGAGATGAGTTTGGAATGGATGGAGGATAATGAAGATAAAGTTAAGCTAGTTCACTTCGTTTTAGTTTTTGATGCAACTCCACATGCCAGTGAAGAAAGAATACGAACAGTTTTAACTTTTGATACAAAAGATGAACTAATAGAGTGTATGACAGAGGTATCAAAATTTTTCGACAACTAATTTCTAATGATACTAAAAAGGTTTTCTCTCTAGCAATCCCCGCAGCACTTAAACATTTAGTAGATATTTTACAAATCATAATAGATATGATAATGGTAGGGATGATTAGTGTTTATTCGCTCGCTGCTGTTGGTATGAGTATGCAGTTTATGATGGTTGTTAATGTTTTGATGACTCTGTATATTGTTGGTGGAAATGCTCTCATCTCTCGTTTTATTGGACAAGGGAGAAAAAGACGGGCTTCTGCTTTACTTTATTCCCTTGGTATTTTTGCGATTATTCTTTCTGTTTTTATAACTATTGGTGGTTATTTTGGCAGTGAATTTATATATGAGATGATGGGAGCCCAAGTAGAAGTTGTTGCGGAGGGTTCAGCTTATTTTAAAATCTTGGCATGTGGGATTGTTGTAATTTTTATAGATTCACTACTTTACAATGCCCTTTCAGCTGCTGGAGATACAAAAAGTTCACTTTATATAAAACTACTTTCAGCAGGTGTAAACGCTTTTTTAAACTATGTTTTTATTTTTGGGCATTTTGGTTTTGAAGCTATGGGAATAGAGGGTGCGGCTTATGCTACAGTTATCGCTTACACTTTTAATGTTTTTGCTTACTTGCTACTTCTGAAAATTCCACATGCAAAGCTTAATCTGATTCCAATTATAAGAATAAAAGATTTAAAAAGAGTTTGGCATGTGGGATGGGGTGCTGCACTTGACCGTTTTATCTCTAGTATGAGTTTTTTAGTCTTTATCTCAATCATTACAGCTTACGGAACAGCCGAGTTAGCAGGGTATCAAGTTGGACTTAGAATAGAGGGAATCGCCTTTATGCCAGGTTTTGGATTTGCGATAGCTTCTATGGCTTTAGTTGGGCAAAGTTTGGGTGCAAAAGATAAAGATAAAGCTTATAAAATGGGGATAATAAGTGGAAGAATAGCTTATACTTTTATGGGAAGTGTAGGAGTTATTTTAATCCTTTTTCCTGAGTATTTAGTTGGTTTTTTTACACAAGATATATCGACTATAAAAGTAGCTTCTTATTATCTCATCTTAGTTGGTTTAGCACAAATTCCACTAGCACTTGTGTTTGTATATTCGGCATCTTTAAGAGGGGCAGGGGCAACAAAAACTACACTAAAAGTAAATGTTTTATCTTTGTGGTTTTTTAGGGTTATTCCCTCGTATATCGCTTATAAAATGGGTTTTGGAATTATCGCTATTTTTGTGATTATGAATGTTGAAACACTTCTAAAAGGGATAATCTACTGGTATATTTATAAAAAAAGGACTTGGTTAGATACTAAGGTTTAGTATATTCTAGATTTTACATTAAACTTATCGTAATAAATATCTACCATATCTTTAAGCTCATCATCATCCAAAATAGTTTCATTTTTTATACCAAATTTATTTAAATATCCAAATGGTAAAACTGATTTTTTGTAGCTTGGATTTTTAAGATACTTAAAGAGTGCTTTTTTAATGTTTTTCTCACTACTGAATTTCAAAGTATATTTTTTCATAAACATACTAAGTTGAAATTTATTTGTATGACACTCTAAGCAATTTTTTTCAAATGAATCTGCATTTAACATTGTTAGCCAAAAGATTAAAACAAGTACTATTTTTACCATTTTAGAGTTACCTTTGTCCCTTTATTTATTTCAGAGTCAATTATTATTTTAATTTTATACTCATCAGCAATAGATTTTATAATTGAATATCCGATTCCAAAGCCACCTTGAATATTATCAAATCTGCGATACTTTTCATATATGCTATCTATCTCGTTTTGAGTCATACCCTTACCCTCATCCGTCATACTTAAAGTTGATGATGTTAAGTTGACTGTGATAGTGGTGGATTTTTTAGTATATTTTATAGAGTTAGATAAAATATTATCTATTAATCGCTCATATTTATTTTTATCTGCATAAAAAACTACATCATCTTGTATATTTAAGTCAAACGCTAGTTTTTTTGCATTTGCCATGATTGTAAAATACTGAACTCTTTCATTTAGTATATTTGAAATGTTTAAATCTTCATTTTTAAACGAGGCTTTATGATTTAGTAAAAGATAAACTAAGTCTTGGTATAAGTTAGAGATATTTAAAGAAGCAATTTTTATGCGTTGAAACTTCCTTAAAGATTTCTCATCACAATTTTTAGTATCTAAGGTCTCAATGTTTGCTAAAATAGTTGTGATAGGTGTATTTAACTCATGAGTAGTATCTTTTATAAAGTTATCTAAAAGATGTAGATTTTCTCGTAAAGGTTTTAAAACAAGTTTAACTAAAAATAATGATGTAAATATAGTTATCAAAACCACTACAATAGCTATAGCAATTAAATCACTTAAAAAATCAACAGGAGTTGTGTCTTTTTCTATAACCATATATGCAGCACCAAGATAATAAGGCTTAATCGGCAATATATAATAAGATTTATCATTGTTAATAAAAAATTCTGTATCTAGGCTTTTCACATCTTCATGAAGTGTAGAAAAAATAAGTTCCTTATCAACATCATAAATGGCACTTTTAAAGTTCTTAAACCTTGGGTATTTATAGTTCTCTGTGCTATCTTGATGTAGAGTTAAAAGCTCATCTTCCAATTCTAATGAGTGTGTTTTTAAAATCTCTTTTTCATTATGTATAAGTTGTTCTTGTTGATAAAAATAGTAGCTTGTAAAAAGAGTAGCAATAAGTAAAAGAGTTGAACTTAAATATATAGCTAAAACATTAAAAATAGTTTTCTTTTCACTTTTATACAAGTTTATAACCAACTTTTTTGATACTTAATATTTTATCTTTTCCTAGATGCTTACGAAGGTTCTTGATATAAGTTCTTAAACTCATCTCACTATGTATCTCGTCATAAGACCAAACATTTTGATAAATATTTTCAAATGTAACAGCTTCATTACGATGTTTTAGTAGAAGCTTCAAAAGTAGTAACTCTTTTGAGTGAAATACAGTTTGTTTATTATCTATAAGTAGTTCATTTGTTTGTGTATTAAAAGTTATTTTATCACTAATGTTTATGAGGGAAGCTTGGGTTTTAAACTCTCTTTTTAGTAAGGCTTTTATACGAAAAAGTAGCTCTTTAAGTAAAAAAGGCTTTTTAATATAGTCATCCCCACCAGAATCGAAACCTTTTGCCAAGTCATCAATCCCACTAAGTGAAGTTGTGAAAATTGCGGGAGTTTGGATATTCGCATCTCTTAGAGTTTTAAGTAATTCAAAACCATTAATAGATGGAACATTTACATCTAAAATAAAAAGGTCAAAATTTTGTTTGTATATAACTTCAATAGCTTCATCACCATCATATACACAAGTTACTTCAAAGCCCTCATCAACTAAGAACTCTTCAACAGTTTCTGATAGATTTATATCATCTTCTAGGTACAAAATTTTCATGAAAAATTGTACCTAAAAAACATTATGCATATACTGAAAAGCCTTCAGTTTCTGTTTCATTTGTATTGCTCTGGTCTAAAATATCAAAAAGTGTTTGTGTATATTCTTCAGCATTCATACTTGCTTTATCAACTTCTTTCATTTGAGACATCTTTGCCATTCTATCTTCCATACTTAAAGAACTCAT
>JAGGWE010000237.1 GCA_021157665.1 Sulfurimonas sp. | reverse complement strand
ATTAGCTGTTTAAGATGTTGGTTCATTAGGTTCCTTTTTGGATTAAATATATGTGAACGGATTCTTTGATGACGCAATTATAACTTTTAAACCTAAAATTTTCAAATGTTTCTCTAAAATTTGGGCAAAAAAGTGTTCAGATTCAAAATGTCCGATGTCAATAAGTGACAAATTTATACTTTTTGCTTCCATCGCATCATGATATTTTATATCACCTGTTAAAAAGCAATCTGCCTCAATTGACTTAATAAGTGAACAACCAGAACCAGTGACGAGAGCGACATTTTCAATCTGTTCATGACACTTAACAACTTTGGCATGTGGAAGCTTAAAAATAGTAGAAATTTTACTTGCAAACTCATCAAATCTTTCATTTACTTCAAGATAAGCGATAAATCCATCTTTTTTTACAATTTTATAGCCAAGTACCTCTTGGGCTACATAATTATTTAGATGAGTTTGGTCAAAATTGGTATGCATAGCAATATTTGAGATGTTTTTTCTTATCATTTTTTGAATTAAATTTGCTGGATATTTGTTAAATTCTAACTGTTTTAATCCACCAAAAATTATAGGGTGATGAGTGATTAAAAGTGTATCTTCTTCAAGAGAATCTATCAACTCTTCATCTACATCAATACTTAATGCAATTTTTTGAATATTATGAGAAAATTCACCTATCATAAGACCAGAATTATCCCACTTTTCTTGTAATTCAAAAGGAGACAATTCATCAAGAAATTTATAAATATCTAAAAGTTTCATAAACTTTATCCTTGTAGCTTTTCTAACTCAACTTTAGCTTCATCAAACTCTGGATTTAGCTCCATAGCTTTTTTATACATCTCTATAGCCTCTTCATTATGCTCCATATCTACTAAAAGATTTCCATAATTATAATAAGTTATAGGATTTTCACCATCTATCTCTAGTGAATCTTTTAAATGCATTTTTGCTGATGTAAACTCACCATTTTCTCTATAAATACTAGCCATTGAGTTATGTATAAACTCATTATTTTTATCTAGTACAAGTGCTTCTTTATAATACTTTAATGCTCCATTATTATCACCGCTTTTTTGCAAGATATATGCAATTTTAAATAATATCTCATTATTGTTTGGCTCTTTTGCATTTGCTTCATTTAAAAGTGCTAAAGCTCTCTCAAATTCCTTTTCTTCAAAAGCAATATCAGCTTTTTCAACTAAAGCCTCTGGTGAAAATGGGGAGAAAGTATCTGCACTTTTTTGCTCATTGTTGGCATGTGGATTAGTATTGTTTTGTTCATTTTTTGGTTCTTGTAGCGTTTGTACATGCTCATATAGTTTAAATGCAAAAAAAGCTGATGCTCCAAGCATTAATAATTGAAAAAGTGTCATAGTTTATTTTTCCTCTTTATTTAATAAATTTTTATTCATAAGTGCTAAAAATTGTAGTGGATCAACTTGAACTCCACCCACTCGTACTCCAAAATGAAGATGTGGTCCACTTACTCGTCCACTTTTTCCTGAGAGTCCAATAATTTTACCTTTTTTAATTTTTTGATTTACTTTTACATCAAATTTACTCATATGATAATAGCAGGTATAAACACCTTGTCCATGGTCAATTAAAACTGTTCCACCTGCATAAAATCTATCTTTAGCTAAAACAACTACTCCATCATTACTAGCAACTATTGGAGTACCGACTTTTGCACGAAAATCAGTTCCACTATGATACCCTTTTAAAGTATCATTATAGACTCTAGCCTTTCCAAAATCACTTGTTATAAAACTATCAAGTGGCAACATAAACTCAGTACTTAAGTAGTTTTCTTTTGTAGAAGTCCCATAAATCTTCATAGCTTCATGATACTCTTTTGAGATTCTATCATTATATTTTTTATGTGGATTTACCTTAGATTTTGTAACTTGAATTTTCTCTTTTTTATATTTGCCATCTTTAATTTTTACAGAAATTGACTTATTTTTTACAGAACCATTCTCTTTATAATAAATATCCACCATTTTATCACTAGGTTTTTCATAATAACTAATCGGTAAAAGTGCATACATTTTAGTTTTATCAGTTGGATGTTGATAAACTTTAAAACTTTTTTTTCCTAAAGTTAGCTTCTCATATTTGAGACCATTCTCTTTATTAAACTCTATAAGTGAAGTCGCACCATTTGATATAGCAGTATCGGAGATATTAAAATTAAAAGAAAAAAGTAGCGAACTAATAAACCCTACTAAAACTAAAATCTTCATTTAATAATCCTTCATAGAGCGAGCAATATCTCTTTTTTGGTCTTTTTCTTTCAAATCATTTCTCTTATCATGCAACTGTTTACCTTTTGCAATAGCAATCTGAAGTTTTACAATATTTCTAGCATTAAAATACAACTGCAATGGTACAACTGTATAACCATCACGATTTACTGCTTTTAACATTTTATCTAACTGTTTTCTATGAAGTAAAAGTTTTCTACTTCCTCTCTCTTCATGACCATAAAAATGGTGAGTAGTTGTAAGTCGTCCAATATGGGCATTAAATAGAAAAGCCTCATCTCCAACAAAACGGATAAAACTATCTTTTAAATTCACTCTTTTTGCACGAATCCCTTTAACCTCACTACCAGTCAAAACCATCCCAGCCTCAAACTTCTCTTCTATAAAATAATCATGATAGGCTTTTTTATTTTTTGCTAATGTTTCACCCATTTTCTTCCTTTTTAACCCTAAAAAAACTACTCCCACTTCCACTAAAATGCCAAGTATGTTCATAATGATTTTTTAACTCTTTATACTCTTGCATAGCTGGTTTAAACAAGTCATTTGCTTGTGATACATCCATAGTTTTTAAAATCTCTTTTGATGTAGTTTGTTTTAATTTTTCTCTCTCAAAACCATCTATTGGGGCATAAAAATCTGCTCTATATATTTGATAAACTTTTGGGGTGCTTATCTCTACTTTTGGAGTAAAGATTTCAAAATCTAAAAGGGGTTCTTTAAACTCCTCTACCACTTCACCTATCCCACTTACATTTGCACTATTATATCCATATATAAAAAATGGAACATCTGCTCCAACCTCTAAACCTATTTTTGCTAGTTCATTTAGACTTAATCCAAGATGTAAAACCTCATTACACATTTTTAGATAAGTTGCAGCGTCACTACTTCCACCACCTAAACCTGCAAAAGCTGGAATAGATTTCTTAACCTCAACACCATGAGTTTTCATCAACTTCTCTAAAGCTTCGGAGTTAGTCATTTTTTTTAGTGCGAGATAAGCTTTATAGATTGTATTTTGTTCTGTTGAGCAAGAAAACTTACCTACAATCTTAAAAACCTCCTCTTTTTTTGGAAAAAAAGACAACTCATCATAAAGTGAATTTACTTTCATAAACCTACTAATAATTTCATGATAATTATCTCTTAAACCTGTGATTTTTAAAAAAATATTTACCTTGGCATGTGCCTTATAAATTTTCATAACTTATTTTTTTTCTATAAGCTTACTAAGAAGGTTTACACTTCCAGAATCCACCTCTTTTGAAGCAGCTAAATTAGACTCTTTTACATCTTCTAAAAGTTCACTTCTTACTATTGAAATATCTTTTGGAGCATCTATACCAAACTTCACTACACCCTTATCAACAGATATAACTTTAATCACTATATCATCACCAATAACTATTGATTCATCTAATTTTCTTGCAAGTACTAACATGTGTAAATCCTGCCTAATTCATATTTTACTTTTTTATCTTGTATATTTATTATAGAGATATTATCACCATTATCAAACCAATAGTATCCCTCTTTTTGTATCTCTAAATCTTCTAAAGCAAGAACTCTTCCATATTTTAGATTATCCATATCACCAAGGTATCTATTTAACGGAATATTTAAAGATTCTTTTATATCAAGTTCTTTCTCATTTTCATACTTAAATTTACCCTCATTCAATCTCTCTAAAGCACTTAAACTTCCATACTTTACTCCAAGTCTATTTGAGATTATTCGCCCCAAAGAACGGATATAAGTACCCTCTGAAACTGTAGCTTCAAAAGTTACAAAAGGGTGGGAATAGCTTATAAGTTTACTCTCGTATATAGTAGAATTTATTTTATTTAAGGTAAATTCTATCCCTGCTCGTGCTAAATCGTAAGCTCTTTTTCCATTTATTTGTTTTGCACTAAAAATAGGTGGTTCATATTCTAATTCACCCTCTAAAGATTTTACAACCTCAGCTATCTTGGCATGTGGAAGTTCATCTAAAATCTCGACATTTTCAATCATCTCAGTATCTAAACTATCAGAATTAGCACCCAACCACAAAGTAGCTCTATATGTTTTTGGAGTTTTATCTAAAAAACGAAACAACTTAGTATGAGAACCCATACCTATAATCAAAACACCCTTTGCAAAAGGATCTAGTGTACCCGTAAAACCAGCTTTCTTATTGTTATATTTTCTTTTTAATTTTGAGAGAAATAGGTTTGAACCTATTCCTGAAGGTTTATAAGCTACAAAAAGTCGATTCATAGTTTTTCTATAAAAGAGGCTAAAATATCTTTTTTATTTCCTGCAAAATTAATACTTAATTTAAATTCTCTTCCAGATTTACTCACTCCAATAACTCTACCCGTTCCAAAAATCTTATGTCGAACTAAATCACCTTTCTTAAAAGCTGTGTTTTTCTCAACTATAAGTGAACCTTCACAAAGTCCAGATTCATTAAAAAATCTACTTTTTTGTAAATCACTTCTACGACCTTTATAAAATCTACTCCCTGCATGTGAAAGAGTTAGAGTATCTTTAGCCCTAGTAAAAGCAACATAACCTAATCGTCTCTCCTCTTCTAAGTCACTTCCCTCTCCAACAAGTGGTAAAAATCCCTCTTCTATCCCGATAATAAAAACATGATCAAACTCTAAACCTTTTGAAGCATGAATACTCATCATGTAGATAGATTCACCTTCAACTTGATCTTGTTCACTTTGAAGAGTTAGTTCATTTAAAAATTCATCTAAACCAGATTCAGGTGATTTTTTTATAAAATCACGAAATAATCCATAAAACTCATCCATATTTAGAACTCTATCAGCCTCATCTTGCATACCTTTGTATATATCTTTAAGATGAAAAGTTTCTTCTAAAATATCAATAAATTCATATGTAGATTCTTTTGCAACGAGTGAAACTTTTTGAATATTTTTTATAAAATCTTTTAATGTTTTAGCATTTTTCTTTCTTACAAGAGTTTCAAGATTTGCAAGAGATGTAGTTTTTACAAACTCATATAGGGAAACTCCTTTTTCATGAGAAGCTAATTCTATTTTGTCCAAACTAGCTTTTCCTAAACCTCTTTTTGGTTTATTTACAATTCTTTTAAAAGAAAAATCATCATGAAAGTTTGTTATTACTCTAATATATGATATTAAATCTTTAATCTCTGCTCTATCATAAAAACGAAGTCCACCAACTAATTTATAAGAGATGCCAGAACGATTTAGTCCCTCTTCAATAGAACGACTTAAAACATTTACACGATAAAGAATCGCTATATCATTTGCAGATATTCCAGAATCTAAAAGCTTATTAATCTTTGTAGCTATTTTTCTTGCTTCTTCATTTTCATCATTTGAATTTAAAATCGTAACATCTTCACCACTTCCACGAGTAGCTATCAGCTTTTTACCTAGTCTCGAACGATTATGTTCAATAAGTGCATTCGCTACTTTTAAGATTGGTGTACGAGAACGATAATTTTCCTCTAGCTTGAAAACTGAACATCCAGTAAAATCTTGGTCAAACTCCATAATATTTCTAATATGAGCTCCACGCCAGCCATAAATACTTTGATCATCATCCCCAACAACACAAATATTATTATGCGAAGTACAAAGCTTTTGGATTAGTTTTAGTTGTAATTCATTTGTATCTTGATACTCATCTATCATTATGTACTGATATTTTTGACTTGTCACTTTTGCTAACTCTGGATTTTCTTCTAATAATTTATATGTCAAAGCGATTAAATCATCAAAATCTACTAAATTATTTTCATTTAAATATTTTTCATACTCATCATAAACTTTTGCAATTTGCTGATACTGAAAAAGTTCAGCTTGTTTATACGCTTCATCAGGAGTCATTAAAGAGTTTTTGTATCTTGAAATTTCACTTGCCATTAATGGAGTAGGAATCTCTGAATTTATTTTTTTAATAATTCTTTTCTTATCATCAGTATCAATAACTACAAAATTATTTTTACGATTTAAAAGATGAATATTAAATTTCAAGAATAATAAGCCAAACTTATGAAAAGTACAAAGTAAAGGGGGATAACTACAATTTTCTATCATCGCAAGAGATCGTTCTCTCATCTCTTTTGCAGCTTTATTTGTAAAAGTAAGTGTAAGTGTATTGGACGGTGGAATTCCAAGATGCTCTATCAAGTAAGCTAATCTTGAAACAATCGTTGTTGTCTTACCACTCCCTGCTCCAGCCAAAATCAACACAGGACCCTCTGTCTTTTTAACCGCATCACTCTGAGACTTATTTAAGTTACTAAATATTTTTTCCATACCTATTTCCACTCTCTAAAACTATTTTTATAATTAATACTATTATAGCTAAAATCTAGTAAATTATTACAAAACTATTGCTTTAATTATAATTATGAGTTATAATTTTATTATCAATATAACTTATAGGAATTATTATGTTAAAAGATTTTGCTAAATTACAAACTTTCTTAATGGTAATTAAAGAAAAAAGTTTTTCTAAGGCATCTGCTAAACTTGGCATCTCACAACCTGCTGTAACTCAACAAATAAAATTTATAGAAGAGTATTTAGATACTAAAATTGTTGAGAGAAAAAAGAATGGTATTCTTCTTACTAAAGAGGGTGAAGATCTATATAGAATTGCTCAAAAACTTGATAAAGCAATAGTAAGTAGTGAAAAAGAACTTTTAAAAATTATAAATAAAGAGTTTACTTTTGTTATGGGTGCTTCTTTTTCCATTGGAAACTACATACTTCCTAACTACCTTGGTGAAATTAAGAAAAAAATTAATAATGAAGTTTTTATGAATGTTGCACTTTCAGATGAAATTATAGAACAACTTGAAGATAAAAAAATAGATTTAGCTTTAATAGAGTCTCCAGTATTTAAAGATGACATTATTTATAGAGAATGGGTAGAAGATGAACTTGTGATATTCTCAAATCAACCAATACCAAAACAATTAAAAGCTGATGATCTTTTTAACTTTGATTGGATTTGTAGAGATGAATACTCACATACAAGAAAAATTACATCTGAAGTATTTGAAGAAATTGGTGTACAATGTAGTAACTTTAATGTTTTAGGTGTATTATCAAGTCCAACAGCAATAAAAGAAACTATTTTACATTCTGATAAAAATGCTGAAAGACCTTTAGTTTCAATAATGTCTCGACATGTTATTACTGATGATATTGCAGAGGGAAAACTTTTTGAAGCTAGAATTAAAAACTATAAAATTGAAAGAAAGTTTTATATTGCTTATCTAAAAGAAAGAAAACATGATGCTTTTGTTGATAATGTTGTACATTATCTACTAAGTATCAATAAAGTATAAAAGTAAAGAGATTTTTTCTTTACTTTTTTAAAAATTTTGAATTTTCAGGGTTTGATAAAAATGATGCCATTGAATTTTCAACTCCACCTTTGTCAAACTCTTTTTTTACCTCTGTAGATTTTTCATAATTTGCTAAATTTATCAAGATAGGTGTTTCATCTACTATAATCTGCATAATACTAAGTAATGGTACACTAACAAGACTACCATAATTATCTGCTCCAAAACCTGCTTCAAAAATAAGAAAACCATCATCAACTCTTGCTGTTTCAAAAGTATAACCAGCTAGAAAAAAAAGAGTTAAATCACGAAATTCACTATTTATACTATCTGGAAGTTGTGGATCAAAGGAAACATCTTCTATTTTACATAAAATTCCAAAATTTTGCTCTTTTTCAAAAAGATGAATAACTAAATCTTGTATATTTTTTTGCATTAAGTATGCAAAATCTTTATCGTTTATTACACTTTCTAACAATTTATTTCCTTTAGTTTATAAAACTTATATTTTGTATTATATCAAAATCTATCATTGCATTTAATAGTGCTACTTTTGAATAGTTTTTCAAATCACTTACTCTTATATCTTTTTCAATAATTTTACCCTCATCTAAAAGTCTAGATCTAGTTGTACCTTTTAAAAGTGGTGTTTTTGGTGTAATCCACTCCCCTTCACTAAAAAATGCAATATTTGCAATCGAAGTATCACTAATAAAAGAATTTTTAACTATTAAAATATCATCACAACTACCTTTTTTAGAGAAAAGTTTATCTATCTCATCTCGGCATGTGGACTTACAAGTATAATCAATATTATCATCATAAACTATTTTAAGAGACTCTATCTTTCTTTTTTCATATTTATGATAAGTTACATCTATAATATTTGGAGTTTGAGGAGAATAAACTAAGCGACATCGATATATCCCATCAGCAGGTGAATTAATATAATCACTTAATTTTTCATATTCCCATATGCCAAAGGTATTTAAAACAGATTCATATCTTTTTTGATGATATGGCATGTGGAACACTTCACCATCAACAGCTTTAATGGTTTCTAAAAAACTATTCTCCACTAAAAAGTGCTGTACTCATATATCTCTCACCAGTATCACAAAGAATTGTAACTAATGTTTTTCCTTGAAACTCTGGGCGAGAGGCTACCTGCATAGTAGCCCAAACATTTGCTCCAGAGGAGATACCTACAAGTAAACCCTCTTTTTTAGCTAACATTTTTGCTGTCGCTATAGCATCTTCATTACTAACTTTAATAACTTCACCATAAATTTTAGTATCTAAAATATCTGGAATAAACCCAGCTCCAATTCCTTGTATGGCATGTGGATTTGATGATTCACCAGAAAGAATTGCTGAATTTTCTGGTTCAACAGCAAAAATTGCAATATTTGAGATTTCCTTTTTTAACACTTTACCTGTTCCTGTTAAAGTTCCACCTGTTCCTACTGCTGAAACAAAAGCATCTACTTGTTTATCTGTATCATTTAAAATCTCTTTTGCAGTTGTCAAACTATGAATTTCTGGATTTGATGGATTTTGAAATTGTTGTAAAACTATACTGTCATGTGTTAAAGCTTTTAACTCTTCAGCTTTTACAATTGCTCCATTCATCCCTTTTTCAGCGGGTGTTAAAACAAGCTCTGCACCAAATGCTTTAAGTAAATTTCTTCTCTCAATACTCATAGATTCTGGCATTGTTAAAATAAGTTTTAAATTTTGTGCTGCACATTGTGCGGCTAAAGCAATTCCAGTATTTCCACTTGTCGGTTCTATAATAGTAGTATCTTCAGTAATTTCACCAGATTCTATTGCTCTTCGTATCATGTTGAAACCTATTCTATCTTTTACAGAACTTGTAGGATTCATAAACTCACATTTACCAAGTATCGTTGCACCTGTAAGTTTAGATGGAGTATTTAATTTTACTAATGGAGTATTTCCGATTAATTCTGTAATATTTTTAGCAATTTTCATAAAATTTCCTTAGTATGCACCCTATTTCTACAAAAGTATACATTAAAAAAGATTTAAGAGAGATAATGGATATAGATAGAAATCAATTTACATCTCACTCCCATACTTAAAAGTATCTATCCCATATTTTTCTCTTAACTCATACATTGATTTACTAAGAGTATGCATTTTCTGTTCATCTTCAAATCCTATGAGAGATAACTCTTTTTTAGAATCTCTAGTAAAACTAGAACAGTTAATACTAAGTCTGATTGCATGTAACCTTTTTTGAGTATCAGCTTCATTAAAAAGACTAAGACATAATGAGTCAAACTTCTTCTCTGTAAATATTTCAGATAATGAGATATTTTTATGGGATTTTTGATTCATTTCATAAGATATACTAAGATGAAATACAGTTGGGATAACATCTAACTTTATGATTGCAAAGCTTAAATGACGAGCTAATACATGTACTCTTCTTTTAAGTTCTTCTCTATCATAGAGTGGGTTAAATGTTCTTGAAATTCCAATAGATTTTCTTTTATGTGTTGTTTGTATTGGAGCATCGGTAAGTCCACTCACTCTTTTATAAAGCTCTTTTGCATAAGGACCCCAAGATTCTACCGTTCCTCTTCTTTGCTTTAACTCTCCAAGTGTATGAATATGAACAGATTTTAGTTTTGCTTTCATACTCTTACCAATACCAGCAAACTCCCCTACTTTCATATGATTTATAAATTTATCTATCTCATGAGGCAGTATTAGTTTGCATCCAAAAGGTTTAGCATGAGTTGTTGCTAGTTTAGCAATATATCTTGTTTTAGCAGAACCAATAGATACAGGTAGTTTTGTCTCTTGAAAAATCTCTTCTTTGAGATTATCTATAAACTCATATAAATCTTTATCATCAATCCAACCAGTTAAATCTCCATAAAATTCATCTATACTTGCTTGTTCCACTAGAGGTATTTTAGTTTGTAAAAATTCATGTAGTTGATGAGATAATTTTTGATACAAAGACATATTTGCTGCTTTTATTATTAACTCTGGACATAATCCTAGAGCATCTTTAATATTCATAGCTGTTTTAATACCAAATGCTCTTGCTTCATAGCTTGATGTTGTTAGTATTCCTCTTATTCGTCCATCATCATCCTTAAAAGCATCTAAGTCATCATCACTTTTTTCATATGCTTTATAAAATGTTGGTACAAATGAACCAGAGTTCTCAAAGTTTACAGTTTGGTTTTTTGCCTCTTTATTAAATATCTTAGTATCACTTCTTCCACCAATAGCTACAGGTTTACCCTCTAGTGTTGGTTCTATAATTCTAGCAGCACTTACGAAGAAGCAATCAATATCAATGTGAATTTTCAATTTATAAACTCCTATTTATAGGAATTAGTGAAGGTCTAATAATTTTATTATACACTTTTTTATATGCCCAACATTGCAGTTTTTCAATATATTTCAAACAATTCCTTACTAAATAATACTATTGTAGTGTATAAAAATATAGATATTTAATTTTATGTCATAGTGTCATATTTTTTTAAGTAGTGTATGGTCTCCCCACAAGGAGTCGAACCTTGAGCTATCCCTTAGGAGGGGACTGCTTTATCCAGTTAAGCGATAAGGAGTACTGTGTAAATTTATGTTACATTAAATCAATGCCGTGAGTCTCATTAATTTAATCTATATATAAGTTTTGGAGGATTAAATTCTTATTATAAAAATAAGAATGTTTTTGTTAGTTCAATATTAAGTCCAGCTTTGCTACAAGCTGTTTCAATATTTTCATTATTATCTAATAGTCTTAAAAGCACTTTTACTTTTTCTGTCTGTTTTATATCTATAATTGACATCTGTTTTCCTTTTATTTTAAATTTTGGATTAAATCATTTAACAATAGGGAAATAACAAATTGACGGGTTCTAAAAGTGTTTAATTTTGCTTAGTGATACGAGAATATAAGTCGAGTTAAAATTGTTTAAAAAATATTGTTATAAAATCTATATAAAGGATTTAATATTGGTTGCGGAAGCAAGATTTGAACTTGCGACCTTCGGGTTATGAGCCCGACGAGCTACCGAACTGCTCTATTCCGCGATATTGAAACAATGAAATCAAAAAGTTTATTAAAAAATAAAAGTTGAAGTTTTGTTCATAAGTATGGTGCGCCCGACACGATTCGAACGTGTGACCGCTGGTACCGCAAACCAGTGCTCTATCCAGCTGAGCTACGAGCGCACACCATCTCTTGTTTAAGAGGATGACATTATAGCACTTTTAACTTATAGTATTATAAATCACTACACTTTTTAACAATTTTTTCTACTTCTTTCTCTTGCATAAACAATTCATGGTTTTTTCTCACATATGCTTGAAGAAGTAATTTGAGGTCGTTATTCCCCTCTATATTAAAATCTTTTGACATTTGATGCTCTAAAAATATAGCGAAATCATTTTCGACATCAACATCAAAACGGCGACCACCTATATGTAAACATATTTTTTTAGCCATAAATTTTTAGCCTAAAATACTTTCTATTTTATTTACTATCTCTTCTATCTCTAAATCTTTCATTGCATTCTCTTCTGAAAGTTTTTCAATCTCTTGATTTTTTATCTCTCTTTCTGCTTTTAAGGTAATAAGTTCATTACGAATCATCTCATTTTCACCTTTTAAAGAGTGATACTGCTGTAATATTTGAGATACTTTATCATTAAGTTTTTCCAAATTTGTTTGCTTATCCATTAAAATTCCTATTTCGTTATATATTTATAATTCTATCACAAAAAATCAAATCTAAATCCTAAAGTTAATATATTTTAGTATTAGGAATATTTTTTGCTATTATTTGACTATGAAATATATTTTAATTTTACTCATCATTAT
>JAGGWE010000235.1 GCA_021157665.1 Sulfurimonas sp. | reverse complement strand
TGTTGCTATTTTACTAGATTTATCATAGTTTGTAACCACTACATCTTTTAAGATTATTGAACTGTCTTCTGAAAGTTGATGAACAACAAACCCGCTAACACCAACATCAACACTTGAAACTTTTATCGTAGCTGTGTTTGATGATTTATCTACAGATAAAATTGGTGTTTTAATAACACCTGCGATTAATGTGAGTGTAAAAATAAAAAATAAAAATATATGCTTAATCAATATTTATTCCTTGTTTAAAATATAATGTGATTATAGCAAACAAATCTCATACTAAGCCAACTTTTGGTAAAGTTCACAAATTATTTAATTTAGGTTCAACTTTAATGATACAATTCTTCTTACTTTTTTTAACAATCACATCACTTTTTAGCGCAGAAGTACAAAACTTTCGCTGGCAAAATGGAGTAACTTACTCTGACTTTTTAAGTACAAATTTACTTCCTAGAAAACCCCTACTAGACAAGCTTGACAATGAAGAGAGAAAAAATGTAGAGGAGATTCGAGCTGGTGTTAACTACAATATTTTAAGAAGTAAAGAGGATGAGATACTACAAGTTCTTATTCCTCTCAATGATGAACTTCAAATCCATATATATAAATTTAAAGATTCTTATAAATTTGAATTGTTACCTATCATCTATGAAACTAAAACTGAAGCTTTTGCACTAAAAATCAAATCAAATCCATCAGTAGATATAAAAGCCCAAACTGGTTCAATAAATCTAGTATCAATCTTCTCAAACGCTTACAAAACCTCACTAGACTTCACTGCTCTTAGGAAAGGTGATGATTTAGTTATGATTTATGAGCAAAAATATCGTTTAGGAAAAAGATTTTCAATGCCTAAACTTAAAGCTGCTATGGTTGAAACAAACAACAGACCTCACTATATTTATCTAAACACTGATGATAGATATTATGATAAAAAAGGGACACAAATAGAGAGTATGCTACTTGCTCGTCCTGTAAAAAATGCCAGAATCTCTTCAAGATTTACAAAAAGAAGATTTCACCCAATCTTAAAAAGATGGAAAGCTCATCTTGGGATAGATTATGCAGCTAGAAGAGGTACTCCTATCGTTGCAGCTTCAAGTGGTACAATTATTTATGCTGCTAGAATGGGTGCTTATGGAAACCTTATAAAAATCCGTCACAAAGATGGATACGAAACAAGATATGCTCATATGAAATCATTCCGTAGAGGAATGAAAAGAGGTAAAAGAGTTAAGAAAGGTCAAACTATCGGCTATATAGGAACAACAGGTCGTTCAACTGGACCACATCTGCACTTTGAACTTAGAAAAAATGGTCGTGCAATTAACCCCGCAAAAAGAATCCAACTTACAACTAAAAAGTTAAAAGGTAAAGAGAAAAAAGCTTTTATCAAACTTGCTGACAATTACAACCAAAGTATAGACCTACATCTACAAAATACTACAAAATATATTAAACAACCAAATATAGATAATTGTTGCTATTTTAACCACCAAAAGTTAAAATCAAATGGGTAAAATAGATTCTATTACAGAACTTACAAATCCAAAGTTTGTAAAGCCAATCAAAATAAATTATACTCAAAAAAATAAACAAAAAGTATGGGAAGCTATCATTTCACATGACTCTGTTTCTATACTTCTTTGGCATGTGGATAAACAAGCTTTTGTTCTCGTAA
Source organism: Sulfurimonas sp. (assembly GCA_021157665.1). Lineage (GTDB taxonomy): Bacteria > Campylobacterota > Campylobacteria > Campylobacterales > Sulfurimonadaceae > Sulfurimonas. Next base: position 2,315 of record JAGGWE010000235.1, on the reverse strand, counting down.
AACAGTTCCGTCCACCTGTTTTAAATGCAAATAAAACTGACGGAATGATGTATGAACTTTGTGCAGGAATCGTTGATAAAAATACAACAAAAATTCAAATAGCAAAAGAGGAAATTTTAGAAGAGTGTGGCTATGATGTACCTCTAAAAAACATACAAAAAATCAGCTCTTTTTATACAAATGTAGGAGTATCAGGTGCTATGCAAACCATCTATTATGCAAGTTGTGATGATAGTATGAAAGTAAGCGAAGGTGGTGGTTTAGCAGAAGAAGAGATAGAAGTTATCTATATCCCACATATCGAAGCTAAAAAATTTATGTTCGATGAAAACTACCAAAAAACATCAGGAATGCTAATGGCTTTTTATTGGTTTTTTGATAAGCATTTACATATTTAGTTATTTTTGATATAATTCTTTTGTAACAATATGATTACTTTGGGGATGATTACCCTTTAGCACTGTAAGGCCCGACTACTTTTTTAGTAGTTGGGCTTTTTTTTTGTGGGTAGTGTTGGGTTGGGAGCGCTAAAACAAAGGTTTAACCTTGAGCAAAGCAATCATATTGTTGTTAATTCTTGGATTAATCACCAAGTTATATTAACACATTAAGGGGTCTAATCAACCCCTTTACCCAAACTCTATAGGATCCATATCTATCTCAGCTAAAGGCACTTTACAAACTTTTATCGCCTTTATCAAGTCGGTACTCTTATCAGAACGAAGTAGTATCTCAAATCTATATTTATTTGCCACTCTCTCTATGGCACATTTACCAAAACCAACTACCTCTATATTTGGTATCCTTAAAAGATTTTCATACATTTTATTCATCTCTTCTCTGGCTTTAGCACCATTTTTATGTGAAAATAAAATACGACAAAGCTTTTTAAATGGTGGATACAAACCCTCTCTAAAAAATTTCTCTTCCTCTAAAAACCCCTCATAATCATCTATATAAGTGCTAAAAAAATCTTCATTAAAACTTTGAATTAAAACCTTGGCATTTTTCTTTCGTCCACTTCTTCCTGAAACTTGAATTAAAGAAGAAAGTGCTTTTTCTCTGGCTCGATAATCACTCATATTTAGCATATTGTCCATACCTAAAACAACTGCTAAAGTAACTCCATGATAATCATGTCCCTTACTTAACATCTGAGTTCCAACAAGTATATCCGTTTCATTATCATTAAATCTTTTAAGTGCTTTTTTTAATTTTGATTGAGTTGTTATTACATCTCTATCAAACTGCTCCACTTTGGCATGTGGGAATTGCTCTGAAATATTTAAAACAGCCTCAGCAGTTCCAAGTCTTGAACTTGTAAGATTAGCACTTCCACAGACGCAACATCTTTGAGGAATAGCTTGAGTAAAATTACAATAATGACACTTCATAGCCCTACTCTTTTGATGAATACTCATACCAATACTACAAAATGCACACTCATAAGTATGTCCACAATCTCCACAAATCAGATACTTGAAATTTGCACGAGTTGGAAGAAAGACTATTGCCTGCTCTTTTGCTTTTATGGTACTCTCTATCGCATTCATTAGCATTGGGGAAAGATTTTCAGCACTCTTTTCATACACAAACTCTTTGTTTGATTTGAAGTATCCACCCTTAAGTCTGGCATGTGGAAATTTCGTAAAAGAGCTTAAAGATGGTGTTGCACTTCCTAAAACTACAGGAATATCATAAAGTTTACCCATATAAATAGCTATATCTCTGGCATTATATCTAGGTCGAGAGGATGATTTATAACTATCATCATGTTCCTCATCTACAACGATTAAACCCAAATCCTTTATGGGTAAAAACAAAGCAGAACGAGGACCAGCGATGATATATGCACTTCCGTCATAAATCTTAGCCATAGCTTTTTTCTTTTGCAAGGGTGTGAGTTTTGAATGCCACATAACAACTTTATCGCCAAAGTGCTTTTCTAATCGTATTCCCATTTGTGGAGTTAAAGATATTTCAGGCATTAAAAAAACAGTTCTTTTCCCATCAACTAACATCTCTTCAAAAAGTTTCATATAAATTTCAGTTTTTCCACTTCCCGTATCACCAAAAAGTAGAGAGACCTTGTGTTGTTTTAATATTTTTAGTGCATCCTCTTGTTTATGAGATAATAAAATAGAAACTTTTATATCACTCTCTGCCGAAGGCAAGCCATCGGTTCCATTTATGCTATTTGGACGCGATGGCTTGCCTTCGCCCTTATCTTCAAAAGCCACCATCAACCCATCTGTTCCATATTTTATTTGAACTACATCATTTTTTGGACGCGATGGCTTGCCTTCGCCCTTATC
>JAGGWE010000035.1 GCA_021157665.1 Sulfurimonas sp. | reverse complement strand
CATTCCCACATGCCACACGAAGCCATAAATCATAATCTTCACAAACTTCTAAAGACTCATCAAAAAATCCAACTCTATCAAACAACTCTTTGTAAATAAGTGTAGCTGATGGAGCAATAATACAATGAGATAAACACTCATTAAAAATATCTCCACCATACTTTTTAAACTTCTTTGTTATTTTCACTTCTTTAGAATCCCGTATCCATTTTTCAGCTGTATAACTCATCTTGGCATGTGGGTTTTGTTTATGAAATTCAACTTGAACTTTCAATTTATCCACATGCCAAGTATCATCTGAATCTAAAAAAGCAATCCACTGGCATGTGGAGTTTTTAATACCTAAATTTCTAGCAGATGAAACACCTGAATTTTTTTGATAAATATATTTGGCATGTGGGAAGTCATTTTGAATTTGTGAAGTATTATCAGTTGAGCCATCATCAATTATGATAACCTCTTTTGGCATGTGGATTTGAGCATAAACGGAAATTAATGCTCTTTTTAAAAATTCATATCGATTGTATGTTGGGATAATCACTGAAATATTCAATAAACTCTGCCTTTCTAGCCGAGGGCAAGCCCTCGGTTCCTTATTGCTCTTGGACGCGATGGCTTGCCTTCGCCTTCTTATTGCCTTCGCCCTAATCTTCATAAACTGAATAAAATCTATCCTCTAAACACAACCCAACCTTTAAAGAGTTGTTTTTTATATACTCATAAACTTTTCTAAAATGTTCCTCATCTCGAATAACTTTATCATAATAATCAGCAGCCCAGAACTTCCCACTTTTTCCTAGTAGTCTATTTATAGCTATTGCACTTTTTGATTTTATAACTCTTATAGTCTCATCTATTGGTTTGAGTTGTTCAAACAATATATGAACATGATTTGGCATAATTACAAAACACTTTAATCTATAAACTTCATTTTCTAACTCTTTTAAAAAATTATACAGATATATTAATACTTTTTTGTTTAAATATGCACCTTTTACTGAGTTATCTAATATATTGTCAATTTTGTATTGTTTTATGGGTTGTTTGATAGTTGTATCATTTATAAGTTTTTGAATAAATGAATCTAAGCTATCATTAGTTCTAAAAGTTACAAATTGGTAATGACCTTTTGCATCTATATGTGGGAGTTTTTTATGAAGTTTCATATTGCTTCTCCTTTTCAGCCGAGGGCAAGCCCTCGGTTCCTTGTTTATTGCTCTTAGACGCGATGGCTTACCTTCACCCCTTATTGTCTTTGGACGCGATGGCTTGCCTTCGCCTTAAATTTTACCAAACCTTTATTTCATTATAAACACTATCTCTCTCAACTGGAATAAATCCAGAATTTTTAATAAGTGCTACAAACTCTTCAAGATTTACACCATTAGCACTCTTAGCACCTGCAGCTGAATTTATAGACTCTTTTTCTATTGTCCCATCTAAATCATTCGCTCCAAACTCTTGAGCAACTAAAGCCAAGTTTACAGTTGATGTAACCCAGTAAGCTTTTATATTTGGAACATTATCTAAAACGATTCGACTTATTGCCATTGTTTTGAGTATCTCATTTGCACTCATAAACTCATCAACTTTTAAATAATTGTTTTCTCTTTGATAAACAAGAGGGATAAAAGCATTAAAACCACCACTTATATCTTGAGCATCTCTTATTCTCATCATATGGTCAATTCTATGTTCTCTTTTTTCCACATGCCCAAAAAGCATAGTAACATTAGATTTTTTACCTCTTTCATGCCATTTTCTATGGATTTCAAACCACTGATTGGAAGTAACTTTTCCCTTACAGATAAAATCACGAACGCTCTCATCAAAAATCTCAGCACCACCACCTGGCATAGAATCAACACCATTTTCAACCATTAAGTCAAGAACCTCATCATAAGTTTTACCATAATGACGAGCGAGAAAATCTACCTCAGCAGCAGTTAAAGCCTTTACATGCAAGTTAGGATAAGCTGTTTTAACTTTTTTAAAAATATCTAAATACCAATCTAACCCAGCATCAGGATTATGCGCAGATACGATATGTACCTCTTTAGCCCCACGAGATTCAACATCTTTTACTATTTCCATAATCTCTTCATGCTTCATAGTATAAGGATTTGGATTTTTTCTATTTGCAGAGTATGCACAAAACTTACAAACATCAGCACAGACATTTGTAGGATTTATATGACGATTGATATTAAAATAGGTTTTTTTACCATGCATCTTTTTTCTTATGCTATCAGCTAGTTCACCCAACTCAAAAAAGTCCATATCATAAAGGCTAAGAGCCTCGTTAAAATCTATTCTTTTTCCATCTAAAATTTTTTCTTTTAAAGTCATTTTTACCTTCTATAAATACTCTGTCATTCAGCCGAGGGCAAGCCCTCGGTTCCTTGTTTGTTTTGGACGCGATGGCTTGCCTTCGCCCTTAAACTTTAACCTGTCATTCAGCCGAGGGCAAGCCCTCGGTTCCTTGTTTGTTTTGGACGCGATGGCTTGCCTTCGCCATTTTATTATAATCCTGGTGCTTTCCACATTGAAGTCGTAATATTATCATCTACTAACTTTAACTGTACTTCATAAGCTTTTATCCACTTGTTTTTTATCTCTTCATATTTTTTATGGTTATCCATATTTGGCTCATAAACTTTATCCCAAACTACTAACTCTTTTAAAGCTTCAACAAGTGAGTTATAAACTCCTGCCCCAACTCCAGCTGAAATACAAGCACCAAGTGCTGTTGCCTCTGTAACTTTTAGAATTTTTACACGACATCCAGTTACATCTGCTAAAGTTTGACTCCATAGTTCACCCTTACTAGCTCCACCTGCAAAAACAACTTCATCTATCTCTACACCTGTAAACTCTTTGATTTTCTCTAAATTTATAGCAGAAACTATACAAGCATTTTCTTGCAGTGCTTTAAACATTGAAGCACGGTTACAAACCTCTGGATCAATTGAGAGATTTAAAAAACTAGGACTTGCATGATACCATTTTCCATACTTCATTGTGTCAGAGAAAATCGGCATAATCCCATGTGAACCAACTGGAACTTTAGAAGCTTTTTGCTCCAATAATGTATAAACATCTATCCCCATATCAGAGGCTTCAAGCTTCTCTAAATCACAAAAAGCATCACGAAACCATCTCATAACTAAACCACTAAAAAAAGTAATCCCTTCAGCTTGTGAAAGCCCTGCTACAACATGTGGATTTACTCTTATCCCCATATCTTTAGGTGGTTTAACATCACTCTTTATATTTACAATTTGTTGCCAAAAAGAGCCACCTAGAATTGCAACCTGTCCATCTTCTACAACACCTAAACCAGCAGAACCAAGTTGAACATCACCACCACCAGTTACAATTTTTGTAGTAGTTGAGAGTCCAGTTTCACTAGAAGCTGTCTGTGTAACATCACCTATTATAGTCCCAACCTCATAACAAGGAGGAAAAATATCAGATTTTAGTCCAACTTTTTCAGCCATCTCCACATGCCAGTCACGATTCTCTAGTGAAAAAATTCCAGTAGTTCCACCATTACTTGGATCAGTCGCTATTATTCCACTAAGACGAGCTAAAAGCCAATCTCCAATCATAGAAATCTTTGCCACTTTTTCATAAATTTCAGGTCGATTATTTTTAAGCCACATGATACGAGGTAAAGCACCCAAAGCAAAAGTTTGACCACTTAAAGCATAAAATTCTTGCTCAATTTCAGGAAAATTCTTTTTTAAATACTTAACCTCTTTATCTGCCCTAGCATCAACATTTGCAACACCCCAAAGTTCATCTCCATTTTCATCATAAAGAACAATCCCCTCTCGCATACTCGTAGCAGAAAGAGCTAAAATATCTTTGGCATCAATATTCCCACATGCCAGAGATTCTTTTATAACTCCACATGCCAAGACCCAATTTTTATCAAAATCAAAACTCATAGAATTAGGCACACCCGCTTCTACTAAGTGTGTCCACTCTTTTTGAGCCATCGAGATTTGATTACCTTTTGTATCAAAAACTACTGCACGAATACTTCCTGTTCCAGCATCTATTGCCATTAAATAAGACATTATTTTCTCAACTTCGCTTGTTCTAATTCCCAGTATTCCATCTCGAAACTATCTTTTAAACTTATAGATTTATATCCACCCAGTTTATCCCCGCGAAAAACTGCCATCATTGTATGAGAAACTATATCATTAATAATATCAGCCTCTTTTTGAGTTTTTCCAAAGCTTACAACTCCAAAATCTTTTATAACTGCATATTTTGGATTTGGATTTAGCATAATCTCATCACTTGCAAACTTTTTAAAATAGTTTTCATACTCTTTGTGAAAGTTATCTAATGCCTTTGCTACATCTTCATCTTCTAAAACAAGTGGAACTCTTTTTGTACGAATAATATGCTCAGGTGTTAAGACTCCACGAGTTACAAACTCTTTTAAGTTTTTTTGTGAAGCATAGTTTAAGGCTAAAGGTGTTTGATTTATATTCATAAAATTATCTATTTTTAATTTACTAACATCAAACTCTTTTGGGGAGATATTTTGTAACTCTACTTTTGCTTTTCTTTCTAAAAAATCCTCTGCTAAAGTTACTGCATCTATCATTTTCTCATAAGATTTTTTAGCATCATCATCAAAAGTAAAGATTCCATGGTTGTGTAAAATAATTCCCTCACACTTATCCCAATCCAAACCTTTTATCATCTCATTAATTTTACTAGCTAAAATAAAACCTGGCATGACATAAGGAACGATTAAAAAATTTGGAAAAACCTCTTTTATATTTTCAATCCCACATACCGAGTTTGAGATTGTTACAACAGCATCAGAATGGGTATGCTCAACTACTTTAAATGGAATTATCGCATGAAGAATCGCTTCAACAGAAGGATTTGGAGCAGATTTATCTATCATTGCAGCTTTTTGCCCACTTACCATATCAGAATCACTAAGCTCTTTAAGTTCTGCCATCTCTAGCAAAGTTTTCATTTTAACAGGTGAAAAACCCTCAGCTTTTATGCTAACTAAATCCCAACCAGAACCTTTCACTAAAAGTATCTTTTCCCCATCTATAACTGTTTTAACAGAGGTGTTTCCACCCCCATGTAAAACTAAAGAATCATCCTGACCCAATAATCTTGATGTATAAACTCTTAAATCTAAATCTGTCTTGAACTCTTTTGCTTTTTTTTCAGTATATAAACTTTTCATATTCTCACTTTTATGATTTAATCAATCTCGGCTGTAGGTGCTCCAAAGTAGTAGCCTTGAAACTCATCCACTCCATATGATTTTACAAGTTCAAAAACCTCTTTAGAATGTACAAATTCTGCTATAGTTTTCACGCCCAATTCTTTAGATAGACTAATAATATTTTTAACAAAAATTTGACTCTCTTTATTGGTAGTGATATCTTTTATAAGTGAACCATCTATCTTAATATAATCAGGTTTTAATTCAAATATATTTGAATAATTAGCATAACCGCTACCAAAATCATCAATAGCTAATTTAGCACCTATTTCTTTAACTTCAAATATAAACTTTTTAACTATCTCAAAATCTTTTATATCTTCATTTTCTGTAATCTCAACAACAATTTGTTGGGGCTTCGAGCAAGCTTTAAGTTTATTTAATATATATTTACTCATAGTATTATCTAAAATATCACTTGGAGCAAGGTTTATTGAGATGCACTTATCTGTTTTTTTAAGTACTTCAAAACTTTGCATAATCATCGCTTTAGATAGTTTTATATAAAGATTGAACTTAAAAGAAAAATCTAAAAAATAAAATGGTGAAATGACCTCTTGTTTACCACTATCAAGTTTTATCATTCTCATAAGTGCTTCATATTTAATGATATTACCCTCTTTATCTACTATTGGCTGAAAATATGGAACTATATTATTATTTTCTAAAGCGTATTTAATATCTTTTCTTACTTGAACAACTTTTGTTGTATCTTTCTTAGTATTTATTTTTTCACTATATAAAACATACTCAAGATGTTCATTTCTAGCACTTTTCAACGCCATATCAACTTTTTCCAATGATATTGTTTCTCCAGAAACTCCACCAATAGTTATATCAATATCAACCAAAACATCTAAATCAGAAAGAGAAAAACTTTGTTCTTTTATAGCTATATATATATCTTGAAGCATATTTACATCTAAGATTTTTTCAGATGTATATGAAAATAAAATAAACTCATCTGAGGAGATACGATAAGCTTGCATATTATGATATAAGGCTATCTTTTTTATAATCTCCCCCATCTGCATTAAAATATTATTACCACTACTCACTCCATAAAGTTCATTAATAGTTTTAAATGAGTTTATATCTATTAGAAGCATATTTGAAGTAGAAGTTGTATTTTTAATTTTATCTATTAACGCATTTCTATTTGCAAGTTGTGTTAATTCATCAGTATAAAACATCTTTTTTATACTTTTAATATAATAATTAATACTATAATTTAAAATTAAAATAGTAATAATGATAGTAAATAAAATCAATAAAGTAAGAGTCTGTTTTAAGGAATTTGAACTAGCCACTTTATCCGTTATATCATCACTCGTTAAAAAAAATGCTTGAATATTACCCTTATGATCTTTTAAAAATAAATTTGTATCTACGGCAAACTTTTTATCTTTAAAATTAATAAAAATACGATCTTTTACAGATATAATTTTAAAAACTTTTTTAAAAAACTCATCTTCACTAAAAAGAAGATAATCATCTTTAATGATTGCTACTTTTTGTTTAAGCATTACATCCTGCATACCTTTGCGAACAACAAGAGCATAATTCAAATTAACAACAGCACTCATAACTTTCATAAATACTTCTGGTTCTATACCAAATTCAACTGAACCTATATAATTACCATCTTTAAATATAGGAGTTACAATTCGATAGGTCATCTTTAACTTACCTACTTCAAAACCATAGTTTCGTTTTTTTTCTATATTTGTATCTGTTATAATTTTTCTTTTTTTATTTAAAGCATCGCCAAACATCTTTGGCTTATGAACTCTTAAAAAAGCTGAACCATCAGGAAGCCTAAAAGTAAATATTTTTACAAAAGAGTTATCTTTTTGAAATTCTTTAAATGTATCTATCGTTTTTTCATATAATAAATCTCTTTGTCTTAAAGAAAAAGCTTCTGTAACGGCATCATCTTTTAAAAGTATATCTATCCATTTTGCATATTTTTTGGAGTGCTGACTTACAATTTTATTAAACAATTTTGTTTCTAAAGAGTTTTTATAATCCAAACTTTCATTAAGTTTATCATCAAGACAATAATTAATTTTATAAAGCACAAAAGCACCAAAACTAAGAACAATAGATATAAACACAGCTAAAGTTCTATATTTTATTTTATTTTCTATCTGCATACCATACCCTTGAAATCTACTCTCATCCTATCAAATTCAGCCTCATAAATACCTTTAAACATAGCCTAATATTATTTCAGTTTGTTAAATACTTCCAATGCATCGAGTTTTTCCCAAGGATAATCACTCTGACCAACTTGACCACGAGCAGCTACATCTGCATAAAGGAAAGTCTCAGCACTTGGTTTATCAAGTCCAAATTTTGCTGTAATCCAGTTTGGAGTTAAAGAAAAATTATCACTTACAAACGATGATAATTTATTATCATCAAGTCCATCTATAACTGTTCCATAAGTATCAACTGAAACAGAAGTTGGTTTAGCTACACCTATCGCATAAGATAGCTGAACAGAACATTTTTTAGCAAGTCCAGCAGCTACAATATGTTTTGCTAACCAGCGAGCAGCATAAAGTCCACTTCTATCAACTTTTGTATAATCTTTAGAACTTTGAGCTCCACCACCAATAGGGGCATAACCACCAAAACTATCAACGATTAGTTTTCTACCAGTTAAACCAGAATCATGCAAGGGAGAGTGATTCACATATCTTCCAGTTGGGTTTAAATGTATTATTGTTTTTTTAGGGTCATATAAGTCAGTTGGAAGTCCAGCATCATCTATTAAACCTTGAAGTAACTCTCTAACTTCAGTTATATCCATATCCTCATTTGATGGAGCAGATACAACGATAGTGTGAATAGATTGAGGTTCACAATTTTCGAAATTTTCTTTAGTACCATAATCAAGTGTAACCTGAGTTTTAATATCAACACCAAGTTTATGGTTGTGTGTTAATGCATAGTGATAAACTTTATCGCTTAAAACTCTCGCGTAAGTAATAGCTGCAGGCATAAAATCAGCTGTCTCATTTGAAGCATATCCAAACATAATCCCCTGATCACCTGCACCAGTTTCACCATCTTCTTGATCAACACCTTGGTTTATATCAGGAGATTGACGATTAAGTAAAACTTGAACTTTAACATCCTCAGGAAAAAGACATTGTTCTCTTGTAAAAGAGCCTTTTCCATCATAACCAATTCCAATAAGAGCATCTTTAACAATTTTTTCATAATCTGCGTCACTAAAATTAGCTTTTGATGTAACTTCACCACCAATAATCACATGATTACCTGCTACAAAAACTTCACTTGCTACTCTACTTTTTGAATCAGCTATGAGTAAAGCATCAACTATACTATCTGCGATAATATCCGCACATTTATCTGGGTGTCCTGGGGCTACTACTTCACTTGTAAATAAATACATAAAATTCCTTGAATTATTATCAGAATATCCGAAGATACTCTAGTTTAAAAAGTATAAAACTTTTCGCATTTTCATTTATTAGGCATTTGGCCGAGGGCAAGCCCTCGGTTCCTTGGATTTAGAACACAAAGGCTTACCTTTGGTTCCTTAGATTTCAAAACTTTGGACGCGATGGCTTGCCTTCGCCTTTTTTTCTAAATCTTTTTGGCCGAGGGCAAGTCCTCGGTTCCTTGGATTTAGAACACAAAGGCTTACCTTTGATTCCTTAGATTTCAAAACTTTGGACGCGATGGCTTGCCTTCGCCTTTTTTTCTAAATCTTAGCCTAAAACCTCTAGTTCATCACTATATTTTTTTTCACAAAATGGTTCATAACTAGACTTGTAAACAGCATAATGAGCTGATGTTTTATGACCGTTAAGTGCCGCTTCATCTCTCCAACTCTCATAAGCCATAAATTTTCTTTTATTGTTCGCATATTGAAAAATCTCATAAAAGATACATCCATCTTCAGCTTTTGATGGAACTACCATTGCTGATAAAAGCTCTTTCATCTTAGCCTCATCGCCCTCTTTTGCTATAAAAGTTACTCGTTTAGTTATTGCCATACCAATTTCCTGTAAAAATAATGAAGGATTATATCCAATATACTATAATGTTAAAAACAAATTAGGATTTTTTTTGGATATTAAATTACAAATTGAAGATATTATAGAAAAAAATGGTTCAGATTTTGAACTTTCAAAACTTTTTAAAACATATATTAATGAATATAAAAACTCTTTACCTGAACTTTTTGAAAATAGTCAGGGTAAAGATTTTTTAGTAAAACATACTAGAAAACTAGACTCAATAATTGATTTAATGTATAAAACAGTTCTTCGTAGAATCTTTGGTAATTATCTACCTATGAGAAGCTCTATCCCTATAGCAGTTGTAGCACTTGGAAGTTATGGACGAGAGCAACTTTGTGTTCATAGTGATATAGATTTACTAATAGTTTATGAAAATATTGACGGATATGACACTCACTTAATAATGGAAAAACTTTTTTATCTTGCTATGGATTCTGGGCTAAAACTTGGACATAGAGTTCATGAAACAAATGACTTATTTAAAGCTAGTACAGAAGATATAACTATAAAAACTTCTCTTATGGAAGCTAGACTAATCACAGGCTCACCTTTTACTTGGCACGAGACACAGAAACAACTCAAAAAAATCCGTTTACACAAACAAAAAGAGTTTATTTTAGCAAAAATAGAAGAGGCTCAAAAAAGAAGAAAAAAATATCCAATCTCTATGCAACCAAATATAAAAGAATCTGTTGGTGGACTTCGTGATTCTCAACTCATATTTTGGATTGCTCAAACCATTTATGGAGTTACAAATTTAAAAGATTTAGTAAATAAGCTTTTTAGTGAAAATGAGTATAAAGAGTATCGAATCGCACTAGAACTTTTGTTTCGTATTAGAAGTGCTTTACACTTAATTGCGAATAAACAAGAGGATAGACTTCTACTAGAACACATGCCACAAGTTACTTCTATGCTGGGATTTAAAGATACAAAAAAAATGGCAACAAAAGTTCTTCAAGCACAATGGAGAATAAATAATTTCACTCAAATATTTGTTAAAAAAATGATACGCCCTTATATTGCAGATATGAGTTGTATTTCTAAGTTTAGAAACTCTAAAATTTGTAAAGGTATTTATGCCCTTGATGGCAGACTTTTTGCCTCATATCATCTTCAAACTATACCAATAGATTCATTACTTGAAATTTTAATCTCATTACCAGATATCAACTATAAATATGATGCAGGTTTCTTAAATCAATTTACATATACAAAAATAAAACATCCTCTAAAAACAAAAACTTATACTCTTTTAAAAGAGTTATTTGCAAGAAAAAATATGTACTGTTTTTTAAAGCTATTTTATGATGCGGGGATACTTCATCATCTTTTTTCAAATTTTAAAAAAGTTCTTCACCTTCCACAATTTGATGGTTATCATCACTATCCTGTTGATATTCACTCTTTAAAATGTGTTGAAGCCCTTGAAAATATAAAAGAGCCTTTTATTCAGTCTTTATTTGATGAACTTAGTAATGAAGAGAAAACACTTCTTAAAATAGCTGTACTTTTTCATGATACGGGAAAAGGTAGAAAACAAGACCATGGTGAAGTTGGAGCAAAACTAATCGTCCCATTTGCAAAACATTTAAAAATAAAAGAGGAACTTATCAATATTGCAGTAATACTCATAAAACATCATGTAAAAATGAGTAATGTTGCATTTAAAGAGAATATTCATAATGAAAAAACACTTTATAAGTTTATGTCAAATATTGGAAATTCTAAAAATCTAAAACTACTTTATATCTTAACTTATGCTGATATAAATGGTGTTGGTGGAAATACCTACAACTCATTTAACTCAAGACTTCTTTTAGATTTATATAAAAGTGCCTTAGAAATTTCAGAGAATAGCGATAGAATTACTGATGCAACAAAAAGATTAAATCAAGAAAAAAGAGTTAAAAATCAAAATGATTTCAAGGAACTTCCATCTTTAATGCAAAAAAAGATTTTAAGAATTGAGTCGAATCTTTTCTTTTTCAAACATACTCCAGCAGACATTGTAGCTATTGCAAAAAAGGCAAAAGACACCAAAGAGTATAGTTTTAATATAAAAGCAGAAAAATCTTTAAGCATTGAAATATATAGAAAAATCCCTTTAAATATTGGCTATCTTTTAGCAACTCTTAGTCATCTTGATGTTGGAAGCATGGAAATATTTACACTTTTTGATGATGTAAAGTATTTTAAAATTGATTTTATAAAAACTGTTAATGGAAATGAATTAATAGAGTTAGAAGAGATTATAAATAATGCTTTTAATATGGATAGAGTTATTAAACTAAGTGATATTAAACTATCAAAAGATAGTATCAGTATTGATTGTGAACATTCACTTACACATGCCGAGATTAATATTCATACTTCAAATAAAAGAGGTTTACTTGCCTTTATTATGAATGCTTTTGAAGAGTTACATATAAATATTATCACAGCTAAAATTCACTCTACAAAACATAAGGTTAAAGATAGTTTTTTAATGGAAAAACAAAACAATATATGTGATAATGTTACAAAAATTTATGAACTTTTAGTAAATGAGGAAAAATAGATGTGTGGGATAGTTGGATATTTAGGTAAAAAAAACACAAAAGAGATACTTTTAGATGGTTTAAAAGAGCTTGAATATCGTGGCTATGATTCTGCTGGGATAGCAGTTCTACAAAACAATAAGTTTGATAGCTATAAGGCGATAGGCAAACTTGTAAACCTTGAAGAGAAAACTAAAGATTTTATAACTGATAGCTTTGCTGTTGGGATTGGACATACTCGCTGGGCAACTCATGGAAAACCAACTGAATTAAATGCCCACCCTCATGTAGGAAAAAGCTCTTATGTTGTTCATAATGGAATTATTGAAAACTATGCTAAATTAAAATCAGAACTAGAAGCTGATGGTGTTAAATTTTTAAGCCAAACAGATACCGAAGTTATAGTTCATCAGTTTGAAAAAAACCTGAAAACTTCTAGCTCAGCTTTTGAGGCATTTCAGATAACAATCTCTGAACTTGAGGGTGCTTATGCTGTACTTCTTGTTACAAAAAGTGAAAATGAAACTATCTTTTTTGCAAAACATGGCTCACCTATGCTTGTTGGGATTAACGCTGAAGATGAGAAGTACTTTGCTTCATCTGACACTCCACTAATCGGACATGCAACTGATGTAAACTACTTTGAAGATGGTGATTATGGCTTTGTTTCAAAAAGTGAAATAGCTATTTTTTCAAAAGATGGACAAAGAAAAGAGCCTCAATTTTCTAAAATATCTACAAACAAACTCTCTGCTCAAAAAGATGGGTATAGATTTTTTATGGAAAAAGAGATTTATGAACAAAGTGATGTTATTTCTGATACTTTAATGGGAAGACTAGGAAATGAAGAAATAAATTTTGATGAGTTAGACCCTAAACTTTTTGATGGAATTAATGAGATAAAACTTTGTGCGTGTGGGACATCTTATCACTCAGCTCTTAGTGCTACTTATATGTTTGAGAGATATGCAAAAATCAGATGTTCAGTTGAGATTGCAAGTGAGTTTAGATATAGAGAGCCTTT
>JAGGWE010000141.1 GCA_021157665.1 Sulfurimonas sp. | reverse complement strand
ATGAGATTATGATTGGTGCTAGAAACTTTGATTTGGAACATGTTCCTAATGGTTCAAAATTTGGTAGATGGTTTAGTAATTTTTGGGCTTGTTGGGATACTGAACAAGAGATTACTGATTCACTTTCAGGATTTAGAATTTATCCTATAAGCATACTTGATTTAGATATTAAAACATCAAGATTTGATTGGGAGATGGAAGTTTTAGTTCGTCATGCTGAAGCTGGTGGAACTATTAGTGAAGTGGTGATTGAGTGTTATTATCCAACTCCAGAGGAGAGAGTTAGTCACTTTAGAAAGTTTGGCGATACTGTAGCTATAGTTTGGGTTCATATACAGATACTTCCATTTAAATGGCCTAGATTTATATTAGAAAAGCTTACAGGAAAAAAGAGATAGTTTGGCAAAAACAAAACAAAGAGGGAGTGGTTGGAGTATAAAATTAGTTTTTAATCTTTATAAATTACTTGGTTATAAATTTATCTATTATCTTATGTATCCTGTTACTTTTTTTTATTTTATATTTGCTAAGAATGTAAAAGAATCTTTAAAAATATATTACAAACATCTTGATATAAAATTTACAAATGCTATCTATTATGAACATTTGAGAATCTTTGCTATAACTATGGTTGATAGATTTATAACTAAGGTTGATTCCAAAAGTTATACTTTTATTTGTGATGATGATAAGCTTCTTAAAATTTTAAGTAATGCCACAATTTTAGTTCAATCACATTTTGGTGGTTGGGCATCCTCTGCGAATGTTTCAAAAACAGAAAATAAAGTTAATATTGTTATGCAAGAGGTTCTTATGGATTCGATAAAGAGTATTGAAAAATCTATAGAGATAAAAGAGAATGTAAATATTATTGATTTAAGTAGTGGTGGAATTAGTGTTTCACTGCAGATTGCCAATGCTTTGAATAATAATGAGATTGTTGGTATCATGGGAGATAGAGCAGCTAATAAAAATTCAACAATAGCTATAGATTTTTTAGGTGAAAAAGCAAATTTTAATAAAAATCCTTTTCAAATAGCTTATAAGATGGATAAACCAGTTCTGATTTATTTTGTAATTTATCTTGATATTAGATTATATAAAATTGATTTTATTGAGATAGAAATAGATAAAAGTAAAAATAAAGATGAAGCGATAAGAGAAGCAATAGGAATATATGTAAAAAAATATGAAGATATTGTTTTAAAATATTCAAATCAATGGTTGAACTTTTATGATTTTTGGGATAAAGATGAATCTATCTAAGATAAGTATAGTTATATCTATTTTATTTGCTCCATCTTTTATCTTGCTATTGCGATATTTTGATTTTAAAAATGTGACATTATTATATGCATTATTTATGTTTGCTTATCTTGTTGTACTGATTTTTTATAAGCAAGAGTTAAAAACTATTTTTGCACCTATAATATATTTTACTTTTTTGATTTTAGCTTATATTTTAAGTAGTATGGAGTTTGTTAAAATTATTCCTGCTCTTATCTCTGCTATATTTTTTCTTTTATTTTTAATGGCATATATACAGAAAAAAAAGTTAATTTTATCTTTTACAAAAAAGTTTTATAAAAAAAAATTAGGAGAAGAGGAAGAGAGATATATTGCACATGGAGATGGGTATTGGGCAGTTGTTACATTTATAAATACACTGATTCAATTAGTCTTGGCTTTTTATGCAAGTGATAGTTTATGGGCATTTTATAGTTCTGTTGGCTGGTATATCTATTTTTTTATAGCACTATTTTTCCAAATAATATATGGGAAGTTTTATATAACAAAGGCTAATCAATGAGGTATTTTATAATAAGTTTTATTTTTAGTAGTATCTTGTTTTCTAGTAGTTTTAACTTTAGTGAAACTCGTTATAGTTATGCTTTTGATAAGTCTAAAACACTTCAGGGGCAGATAAATTTTGAGCTAAATTCTTTAGCTATAAAGTATGAAAATAGTGATAAAACTATTATTTATAAAGATTCAATTTTAAAAATAAAAGAGAATGAAACTACTGTAGAACTAGATTATATGCAAACACAAAATTTATCTTCATTTTTTGAGATACTTTTGTTAGTAAACTCTAATGATACAAAACTTTTAGAAGAAAAATTTGAAATTATAAAAGATAAAGATAAGATAGTTTTAAATCCTAAAGATGAACTGCGTGAATATATAAAAAATATTCATTTAGTAAAATCAAATACTCAACTTAAAGAGTTAAAACTATTTTTAAAAAATGGCGATAGTATAATGATAGTGGTTGAAGATGAAATACGCTAATTATATAATTTTATTTATACTTTTAAGTGTTACTTTTATATTTAAAGATACTCTCTCTTTATCTACAAATTTACTTTCACTATTTGCCTCTAAAGAGTCTGTAAATAAACTTCATATCGCAACAGAACTTGGATATACAAAAGAACTTTTAATCGCTGTAAAAGGTTTTGATAACTCTTCAAAAAAGATAGTTGAGGAGTTAGTAGGGGAGTTAAACAAAGTTGATGGTATAAAGCAAATTCAGTATAAAGCTACACCATCAAAAGAGATACAAAAATATTATAAACAAAATTATGCAATTTTAGGAGAGTTTAACTCTACAAAGTTGGATTCTTTGCCAATAAATGAAAAATTAAAATCTATTTATGATGAACAGATGAATAGCCTTTTTTATACACCAATAGATAAAAATGACCCCTTAAAACTTTTTAAATTAGATAGCACTAATAAAATAAACTTTAGTACAAGAGCTAGTTATTTAACACTAGGTGATTATGGTTATCTCATAAATGTAAAAACAGATGTATCACCATCTCAAATAGATAAGGCTAAAGTTTTATACAAGGATATTAAAACTATAACAGATATTTATCCTGAAGTTATCGCTTTTGCAGGTTTTTTCTATACAGTTGAAAATTCAAGTAAAATAAAAGGGGATGTTGGTCTTATAGCTATTTTTTCAGGTTTTATTTTATTATTTATGTATTTTGTACTTTTAAAAAATATAAGGGTGCTTTTTCACACTTTAATAGCCCTCACTTCATCAACAATTTTTGCTATTTTGGGAACTCTCGCAGTTTTTGATAATTTTCATGCTATCTCTTTGGGCTTTGGTATAAGTATTACGGCAGTTAGTATTGACTACCTTTTTCATTACTATTTTCATAATTTTTATAGTTCTAAAAAGAGAGTAGATAAAAATGTACTTTATGGATTTTTAACAACTCTTAGTGCTTTTGCGATTTTTTCTTTTATCCCTGTAACTCTTATTTCTCAGATTAGTTTTTTTACATTACTCTCTTTATCTTTTGCATATATTGTTTTTACTTTTGTATTTAAGCATTTAGATTTAAAAGAGTATGAACAAGGTTCATTAACTGTTAAGTCCTACTCGACAATACCTTCATATATGTTTTTGATAGTATCCTTACTTCTTTTATCATATAGCTTTTTAAATATAAAACTTGATAACAATATTAGAAATTTAGACTATCAAAATACAAAACTTTAT
>JAGGWE010000023.1 GCA_021157665.1 Sulfurimonas sp. | reverse complement strand
TTGTAAGAAAGTGTATTTACCCAAGTACCACGAGTATGTTGATTCATACCCATTGTCCAGAAAGAAACAACTTTTCTATCTTTTTCAATGTATAAATCTGCTAAAAGTTGAAGTTTTCTTTTGAATTCATTGATATCTTCATCAGGATTACCTTTAGAAACTTTAGCTACATAATCAAGTGTATATGGATCAAGGAATTTTTTGTACTCTTCAAAACTGATGTGCCAGTGTTTAAGACCAGCTGGTTTGTTAACCATAACATCACCTTCGCTATAACCGTAAGGTTTAAGTGCAGGTGCTTCAGCAGCAGAAACAACATGTTCCATCTCGTGGTTAATAGTTTCCATCTCTAATGCAGTATATTTACCAGCTGAACCATCAGCACGAACAGGTGTAATAGATTTTTCACCAGCTCTTCTCATACCATAACCCATATTTACAGGTGAAGCACAGAAAACGATATGTTTTTTAATGAAATCCCAGTCAATAGCTTCAGGATTATTATAAACAATTTCTCTAGCAATATAGTTCCACATTGCAAGGTCAGTATTTGGAGTAAAGATAATCTCTTCATCCGCTAAATCTGAAGTTCTATGTCTATATGTAGAGATATTGATAACTTTTACTCTTTCAGGATCTGAAAGTTTTCTATCAGTTACACGAGACCAAAGGATCGGGTGCATCTCTGCCATGTTTGAACCCCAAGATACAACTGTATCAGTAAGTTCGATATCATCATAACAACCAGAAGGCTCATCAATACCAAAAGTTTGATAGAAACCAACAACAGCAGATGCCATACAGTGACGAGCATTTGGATCAAGTGCGTTTGAACGAAATCCACCTTTCATCATTTTTTGAGCTGCATAACCTTCCATAACAGTGTATTGACCAGATGCAAATACACCTACACCCTCAGGACCACTTGCTTTAAGTGCTTTTTTGATGTGAACTTCCATCTCATCAAAAGCTCTTTCCCAACTAACTGGAGCAAATTTACCATGCTTATCGAATTTACCATCTGAACCAACTCTTAAAAGTGGTTGAGTAAGTCTATCCGCACCGTACATGATTTTAGCATTAAAGTAACCTTTAATACAGTTAAGACCACGATTTACCGGAGCTGCAGGATCCCCTTTAACAGCAACGATTTTACCGTTTTTAGTAGCCATCATAATACCACAACCAGTACCACAGAAACGACAAGCTGCCTTGTCCCATCTCCATTCACCATCAGCTTTTTTTGCTGCTGCTGCCAACTCTGCTGGTACACTCATACCAATAGCTGCTGCTGCAGATGCTGCTGCTGAACTCTTAAGAAATTCTCTTCTTGAAAGTGACATATTTTCTCCTATATGAATAATTTGTGAAATATAACAATTTGAAATAATGTAATATTCCGATTTTGTTAAGGTGTCCATTAACAGTTTTATAATAGCTTATTAATACAAACAGAAAGCTTGACTTATATCAATTTTTTATTCTTTTTATTTAAGAAGTGATTTATATTAAAAAAGTGTATCTATTTGTAACATCTTTTTTTTATTGGTTTGTTAAAAAATAAAAATATGACAAAATGCCTATTTTCTTACATATTGTTATTTTTTATCATAAAATGTAAATATGGCATGAGATATGCTTTAGAAAATATAAATCTAGGGAGTATTATGCACTTTATAGAAGCTTTAAAATTAAAAAGTAAACTATTTTTTCTATTTATACTAATAACCGTTGGACTTGTGGCAGTTGGGATTATGGGTGCAATTAATGTTGAGTCAATGAAAAAAAATCATGATTCATTATATTTTGGTTCACTTGTGCCTGTTACTGAATTAAATGAGATATTACAGATTTATCATAGTGGACTAGCTTCTACCTTATATAAAGCGAAAAGTTCAGAGATAAGTTTTTCTGAGGTAACAATAGAGGTAGAACGCTCATTAAAAAAAATAAATAATCTTTGGAATAATTATGAGTCTCACTTTAAAAGGGATGAAGAGTTAGAATATGTTGAATATGTATCTATTGAGATAAAAGCTATAAATAGTTATTTTATTAGAGTTTTAAAAGCAACAAAAGATACAGCAGATATAAATAAAATATCAATAATAACATTGGAAAAGTATATTTCACATATACATAGTGTTTTGCAAAAACTTATAAATTATGAAGTTAATATTGCTACTTATGAAAGAAAAAGATTTACTAATGAATATAAAGTTTCTGTTAATAATATGTTTGTTGTATTATCGCTTATAATTATAGCTGTATTAATGATATCTTATTCTGTATTTAGAAGTATTCAATCTGATCACACTAAATTAGAGTTAATAACAAAAAAACTTAAAAGGTTAAATAAAAAACTTGAAAATGTATCTTATACAGATTCATTAACATCTATGCATAATAGAAGATATTTTAATTTAGTTTATTCTAGAGAGTTAAAAAGAGCTAAAAGAACTCATAGTTATATTACTTTTATGATGTTAGATATAGATTTCTTCAAGCAGTACAATGATACATATGGACATATAGAGGGTGATTTTGCTTTAAAGAGTGTTTCAAAAGTATTAAAAGATACACTTCAAAGACCAAGTGATTTTGTTTTTAGACTTGGTGGTGAAGAGTTTGGTGTATTGTTAACTCAAACAGATGAATCAGATAGTGCAAAACTTGCTAGGAGTATATGTGATGCTGTAAGAGATAGACAGATTAAGCATGAGGCTTCAAAAGTCAATCAATACCTTACAATATCTATTGGTATTGTTTGTTGTGTAGCTGATGATGCATTAAATGATGAGATATTATTAACTCGTGCTGATGAGATGCTATATGAGGCTAAGGATACAGGTAGGGATAGATATATTATCACTTCAAATGTAAGTGAAGCACAAACTCAACCTATAGAAGATTTAACAGCTTAATGCCCTTGTCTAAATTTAAAGCCATTTTTTATAAGATGTGTTTTAAGTTTATCTTTTAATTCACCTTGAAATTCCATAAAATTATCTTTGTAAGTTCCACCACAACCTAGTTTTTTCTTTAGCATTTTTAGTGTAGCAGTTATATCTGTCTTTGGCATGTGGAACTCACCAACCAAAGTTACAGTTTTTCCTCTTCGTTTCTCTTTTTTAAAAAATAAAAAATGTTTAGAGGGTTCTAGTATTTCATCTGATATAAGTGATTTTCTTGGTGATTGAACCTCTGCCCAGGAGTCATCAAAGTCTGCACCAACAAAAATATCCAGTTTTTCCCCTCTACTCATTTACTATAAAACTTTTTGTGCTAAAACACTCATATTTGTATGATCATAACTAGATTTTTTTACCATTTCTAAAACATCTGCTAATGAAACTTTAGTTTTATCATAAACGATAACGATACTTTCATCTCCAGCTTTTAAAAATGTTTTTTCTCCATATTCAGTATATCTTGTTGCACCGATACTTATGATAGCTTCTTTAGGATTGTCACAAGCATGAATATATTCACTTAATGGCTCAAGTGGACCAAAGTTTTCTTGAGTATTAATTTGATTTAAAATCCAATCAGTAAGTTTTTCATGAAAATAGCTATATCCAGTTAGCTCTACATCTTCACCATAAGCATGAACTTCACCATCTCTTCTTAAAAAGCTACAGATTGAGTAATCATCCATCTTGTAACCAGGGCGAAATCTATTGATAGGTATGATAGTGTTTGAAAAACCTTTAGACTCATGTCCCCAGTTTTTTTTGTCACTAATTTTCTCAGCACCTTTTATACGAATAGAGCAGTCATTATATGCACCAAAATATCTTGGAGTTACTTTTGATAATTGTCCAACTGTATATTCTAAATCACAGATAAGAGCAACTTCTGGCTCAGCTTGAACATTTACATCCTCTTTAGGAAGTTTAATATTATCTGCACCAAGAGGATAAGTTGTTAAAATCTCTTTTGCATGAAGTTCTGCTTGATTTACAGGGTTTTGTTGTCTTGGCAAAAAGAAAGGAAACATGCCTTTAGGAGCAGCTTCCTCTGCTGTTATTACATCTTTAAACTCTTCAGATTCCCCAGCTTGATCTAAATGAAGTGCGAAGTTACCAGCAATACCAAGTCCTAAAAACTTTTTATATTTTGCCATTAAATCTGACCTTTTTCTTTGGCTTCAGCAAACTCTTCATATGAACCTTTAAAGTCTGTAATAGTGCCATCTGCATGCATCTCGATGATGCGAGAAGCAAAAGCGTCAAGTAACTCTCTATCGTGAGAAACACAAATAACATTTCCTTTAAACTCTAGCAGTCCCTCTCCCAGTGCAATAATAGCTTCAAGGTCAAGGTGATTTGAAGGTTCATCAAGAACTAAAAAGTTTCCACCCTCTAGCATCATTTTAGAAAGCATCATTCTGTGTTTTTCTCCACCAGAGATACTTACTACACCTTTTTCTTGTTGCTCACCATTAAATAGCATACGACCAAGACAGTTTCTAATCTCAGCAATCTCTCTTTTTGGATCAAATGCTCTTAACCAATCATAAAGAGTACCATCACCCTCGATAATATCAGCAGTATTTTGTGGGAAGTAAGAGTTTTCAATAGTAGCACCCCATACAACTTCACCCGAATCTGGTTTTATCTCTTCCATCATAATTTTAAGAAGAGTAGATTTACCAACACCATTTGCACCGATAAGAGCAACTTTTTCTCCTGGTTCAAATTTAAGAGTAATATCTTTTAAAACTTCATTGTCACCATAAGAGTGAGAGATATTTTTAAGATCAAGTGCCTCATCTCCCATCTGTCTTTTAGCTTTAAAGACAATACTTGGGTCACGGCGAGAAGATGGTTTAATATCTTCAAGTTCCATTTTATCTAGTTTTCTTTGTCTTGAAGTTGCTTGTTTTGCTTTTGAAGCATTTGCAGAGAAACGGCGAACAAAAGCTTCTAGTTCATCTTTTTCTTTAAGTTTTTTAGCATTGTCAAGTTCAAGTTGTTTTGCTAAAACATTTGCAGCGATATACCACTCATCATAGTTACCTGTAAATTCACGAATTTTTTGGTAATCAACATCTAAAATATTTGTAACTACAGCATTTAGGAAGTGTCTATCGTGAGAGATAACAACTAAAGTACCCTGATGTCTTTTAAGTTCATTTTCTAACCATG
>JAGGWE010000020.1 GCA_021157665.1 Sulfurimonas sp. | reverse complement strand
TAAATATGCAGAGAGTTCAAAAAAAGGTGAAAGTTATTTTAATGAGGGTAATGCACTTTATAAACAGGGTAAGTTTGATGAATCGATAAAGTCTTATCAAAAAGCTAGTTTTGATAATGATATATCAAGAGCAAATAACTTGGCAAATATTGGAAATGCACATGTCAAACAGGGTAAAACAGAGAATTTAAAAAAAGCTGTTGAGTCTTATGAAAAATCTTTGAAGTTAAATGAGGACAAAGAGGTTCGAGAAAATCTTGAAGCTGTAAAAAAAGAGATAGAGAAGCAAAAGAAAGAACAAAAAAAGAAAGGTAAAGATAAAAAAGAAGATAAAGATAAACAAGACAAAGATAAAAAAAAGGATGATAAACAAGATAAATCAGAAAATGGTGATAAATCCGAGGATAAAAAGAAATCAAAAGATGAAGATGACAGTTCAAAAAGTAAAAAATCTAAAGAGGATAACAAAGAAAACTCTGATGATATGAAAAGTAAAAAAGAGCAGGAAAATTCTAAAAGTGAAGAGAATAATGAGACTAAGCCTAAAAAGAAAAAAGATGATTTAAAACACTTAGATAAAAATGAAGACAATAAAACAAAAGATTCTAAGGCAGGAACTCCACATGCTATAAGTAACGCTAAAATGAGTGATGCTGAGGAAGAAAAATGGTTAAAACAACTAAATATGCAACAAAACAGTTATATGTATATGTTAAATGAAAATAAATCACAAGAGAGAGATGCAGATGAAAAACCTTGGTAAAATACTTTTTATACTTTTTATAATTCCACATGCCATATATGCAGGTGTCGTTGCATCAGTAAATTCTAAAGAGATTCAGCTTGGAGATATGGTGACATACTCTCTTGATTTGACAGGAGAGGAGATCTCTCGACCAAATATACAAAATCTTTGTGGAGATGATGTTGTCTCTACAAGTTCATCAACAAGTATTAAAATGATAAATGGAGATTATAAAAAATCTTATATTCTTAGTTATAAATTTATGCCTAAAAAATCTTGTCAAATAGAATCTATTGAAGTTGAAATAGATGGAAAAACTGAAAAAACAAAACCTATAGATATAGTTGTATCAAAAGCAGTGGCTTCTAAAGATGCTGATTTTTCTTTGACTTTAAGTCTTAATAAAAAAGAAGTTTTTGTAGGAGAGCCTTTTATCCTTACTTTGCTTTTAAAACAAAAAGATGGTGCAGAAGCAGTTGATAGTAAATATATCCCACCAGCTTTAAAAGGTTTTTGGCGTAAGGGTGAGTCTCAGCCAACTAAAATTAAGAAAGATGGATATACGATTACTCAAATGATGTATAAAATTGCACCTCAAAGAGAGGGTGTTCTTGATATCTCATCTGCTCAGATGAGAATAGCTTCTCGTTCAAGTACTAGAGATGTTTGGGGTGGATTTATACCAAATATTAAATGGAAAAGTTATTTTTCAAATGAACTGAATGTTAGTGTAAAAGCTCTTCCTAGTGGTGTAAAGTTAGTTGGTGATTTTAGTATAGAAACAGAACTCTCAAGTGCAGAAGTAAATGCTAATGAGGCTGTAAATATAACTATAAAAGTAGATGGTGATGGAAATTTAGAAGATATAAAATCGTTTAAACCCTACATAGATGGAGTTAGTGTTTTTGATGAGAAAATAGTAGTTAATAATTTAAATCTAACTCAAAAAATCGCTTTTGTTGGGGATGAAGATTTTATAATTCCTGCTTTTTCTTTGAAGTTTTTTGATCTTAAATCTAAAAAGATTAAAACTATATCAACAAAAGAGATAAAGATAAAAGTTAAAAATTCAAAACCAAAACAAGAGTTAAATATAAAAAGAGATGATTCTAAAATAGACCCTATAGTTAAAGAAGTTATAGTGGAAAAAGGTTTTGATAAATTTTGGCTAATTATCTCTTTTGTTGTAGGTTTGGCATGTGGGATTTTAATAATGTTGCTGAAACCATTTAGTTTATTTAAAAATGAAAAAAAGTTTAATATAAAAGACCATAAATTACTACTCGTAAAACTTTTACCTTATAAAGATGATTTAGAAGTTAAAAAAATGCTTGATATTTTAGAAAATAATCTTTACTCTAAAGAGAAAAAAGAGTTAGATAAAAAGGCTTTAAAAGAGATTATTAAGAAGTATGAGATTACTTAGACTTTTTTAGTCTAATATCTCATGAAGAGCTTTACCACGGTTCATAGTTTTGCTCACACTATTCCAATCTTCATCAATAATATCTTGTTTAAGTGAACTTAATTCACTCTCAAAAAGTTCTATCGCCTCAAGAAGATTAACTCTGTTTTGTCTAAAAATATCTTCCCACATATGAGGGGAACTCTTTGCTAAACGGCTCATAGAACGGAATCCACCAGCAGCAAGAGCTAAAATATTATGCTTATTTTCTTGTTTCATTACCGTATTTGCAATCGAGTAAGATATGGCATGTGGCATGTGGGAAATGAAAGCAGCGTGACGGTCATGTTCACTTGCTCTCATAAAGTATTTTTTCATTTTAAGTGCTTTAAATATCTTTTTAGCAACTGTTGCTTGATGTTCTCCACTCTCTTCTAAGTCACATAAAACTACAACTTTATCAGTATATAAATTTTCTTCTGCGGCATGTGGACCAAAGTTTTCAGTTCCTGTCATTGGATGTGAGGCTACAAAATTTTCTCTTATCTCTTTAGGAACAGATGAAACTATTAACTCTTTTGTACTTCCTAAATCAATAATTGTAGTATCTTTTGATACATCAGTTAATCTATTTAAAGTTGAGATTACACCTTCAACTGGAATAGCAAGAAAGATAACATCACACTTTTTAATCTCCTCAAAAGGGATTAACTCATCAACTAATGTAAGTTTAATAGCATCATTTTGATGCCCTTTATTGTGGTCACTTCCCACTACTGAATTTACAAAATCTAATTTTTTAAGGCTAAGAGCGAGTGAACCACCCATAAGCCCTAAACCAATAATTGCTATGTTCATATATAATCTTTATAATAATTTATAAAATTATACTAAATTTACTTAATATTAACCTCATTATTGGTAAAATCTCTTCTTATTTTATAACAATTGGATTTCAATGAGATTATTTTTATTTTTAATGTTTACAATATTTACAATTAGTGCACAGGCAATGACTATAAAGTCTATAAATTATAATGGTATGGTTCATATATCTCAGAGTGTTGCTATTCGAATGTTAGAGTTTGAAGTTGGTGATGATGTAGATGATAAAGCTATAAATAAGGCTATAAAGAATTACTTTAAACAAGGTTATTTTACAGATGCATGGGCTGATTATGAAAATGGAGAGTTAACATTTAATTTTATTGAAAAACCTATTATTTCACAAGTTGTTTTAGAGGGTTGGAAAGAAAATGATGAAGAAGAGATTAAAAGTACAGTTGTTCAGATAAAAAAGGGTTCTCTTTATAATGAACAAAAGTTAGAAGCTGCAAAGAAAAGAATTATATCAGCTATATCTCAAGATGGAAAAATAGATAGTGTTGTTGAGATAGAAAAGGAGCTTTTAGATAACGGGAGTCTTAAAATTACATTTGTTGTAAATGAGGGTGAAGAGATTATTATTGAAAAACTTGATTACAATGGTGTTGAAGGTTTAGATAGTGATGATTTTGATGATGTAATCTCAAATAAAGAGCGAGAGTGGATGGGTTGGTTGTTTGGTCGAAATGACGGTAAGATGCAACTTGATGGTCTGGAATATGATAACTTAAGAATTCGTGATTATTATATGCAACATGGTTATCTTGACTCAAAAATAGACTCACCTTTTGTAAGAGTAAATTTTGATCATTATACAGCTGTTATGAGTTATGATATTGAAGAGGGTGCTGTTTATACTATAAATGATATATCTATAAATCAAATAAAACATGTTGTAAATGAGCAAAAAATTAAAGATATTATTAGTTTAGAAAAAGGTGAAGTATTTAATATTAAAACTTTTCGTAATGATGCTGATAAAATAAAAACTTTAATCGCAGATCATAGTTATGCTTTTGTTCAAGTAGTTCCAGATTTGAAAAAAAATAAAGAGAACAATACTGTTGATGTTGTTTTTAAAGTAATTCCAGGAAATAGAGTAAAAATTAGAGATGTTATTATTTCAGGAAATAGTAGAACGCTAGATAGAATTATCAGAAGAGAGTTGTTTTTAGGTGCTGGAGATATGTACTCTTTAACTGATTTAAAAGATTCTAGAAATGCTCTTGGAAGACTTGGTTTCTTTGAAGCTAATGCGATTGAAGAGAAAAGAATAGACAACAAAACAATGGACCTTGTAGTTAAAGTAAAAGAAGCAGCAACTGGTAATATTCAGATTGGTGGTGGATATGGAAGCTACGGGGGTTTTATGGTTAACTTGGGTGTTAGTGACTCAAATATCTGGGGTTCTGGTGTAGGTATATCTGTAAATATTGAAAGATCAGAGATGACTCAGTCTGCTTCTTTTAGTATAAACAACTCAAGACTTAACGATAGCGATTTTAGTGGTAATTTTGGTATGAGTTATTCATCTATGGAATATACTGATTATGCTGTAGATAGTGTTGGCTTCAACCTTGGAACA
Source organism: Sulfurimonas sp. (assembly GCA_021157665.1). Taxonomy (GTDB): domain Bacteria; phylum Campylobacterota; class Campylobacteria; order Campylobacterales; family Sulfurimonadaceae; genus Sulfurimonas. Next base: position 709 of record JAGGWE010000020.1, on the reverse strand, counting down.
GGTCTTAGATTTACTAGACATATAAGTGGTTATCTTGGTTATAATTTTTCAAGTAATGATTATTCTAATATAGCTGATTTAAATTTAACTGACTTTGATGAAAGTTACTATGAAAGCTATTCTAAAAGTTCTGCAACTGTTAGTGTTAAATATGATGATACCGATGATTATTATCTTCCAAGAGAGGGTATTACTGCTACTCAAAGTTTAGAAAAAGCAGGTCTTGGTGGAGATGCTGATTTTGTTAAAAGTAGAACAAATTTTGCTGCATTTAAAGGGCTTGAAAAAATTATAGGATTTGATGCAATTTTAAGATATAAAGCCAAATATAACCACATTTTAGACACTGGTTATGTGCCAATAAATGAAAAATTTTATATGGGTGGTATTGGAAGTGTAAGAGGGTATGAATCATACTCTATCTCTCCAACAGAACTTGTTCGAGATAATGATGGTAATTTTGATGATAGAAGAGTAGGTGGTATGATGACATTCTCAAATAGTGTAGAGATTAGTTTTCCTCTTGTTCCAAAAGCTAAAATGAGATTAGTTACATTTGTTGACTGGGGTATGATTGGAGAGGATTCTTTGTCTGAATACTCTCGCGGTGGTTACGGAGTTGGTTTAGAGTGGTTTTCACCAGTTGGACCGATTCAGCTAGTATTTGCAAATGCTCTTGGTGAAGAAGAGGGTGATAGAACATCAAACT
>JAGGWE010000004.1 GCA_021157665.1 Sulfurimonas sp. | reverse complement strand
TAGCTCATTTTAAATGCCTCACCCTCTTTGATAGCCTCTTGCATAAGCACTTGATCTCTTCTTGGATTTGGAAGTGCCATATACTTTGCTTTTATCTTCATAAATTCAGCAAATTCTCTCTCATTTGCATTTGCATATCTTTTTATATATTCATCTGCAAAATGCTCACTTAAAATATACTCTTCATAATACATATGTGCAATAGAAAGTATCATAGTAGCTTCTGGCAAAAGTGGAGAACCAATATGCTCACCTTGAAGTGAACTATAATAACTGTCTGCTTTTTCTAAATCACCATTAGCAACAGAACTAACTATTTTAGAGTACCAATAAACAGCAGGTTTATTGTACTCTTCTACATCTTTTGAACATCCACCAAAAAAAAGTAAAGTTGCAAATATTATCATTATAAAGTTAGTGCTAATTTTCATATATTTATCATCCTAATTAAAATTATTTGTTATTTTATCTAAAAGATATATAACACTGATTAAACTAGGTATAATTTATGCTTAAAATGTTACAATCAACAAATAATAAACAAAAGGTTCTCCATGAAATTTGATATAAGTGTCCCTCTTTTAGGCTTTGAAAATGTAACTCAAGTGGAGCTACAAAGGATAGACGATATTTTCATGAAAATGAGTTCAATAAAAGATGAGCATATATCTTTTACTCTAATTGATCCATTTGTTTTAAGAGATTACGACTTTGAAGTACCACAAAATATTCAAGACATACTTGAAATAGATGATAAATCAAACTTACTAATCCTAAATATAGTTCTAATCCAAACACCAATAGAAGAGTCTATAATAAATTTCATAGGACCCTTGGTTTTTAATACTGATAACAATAAGGCAGCCCAAATTATATTAGGAGATTCCGTAAAATATGGTGTAGCTGAGAAGATTTCTACTTTTTTGAAAAAATAATTATACTTTAGATTTTATAAAAACTATGAGTTTAAGGAGGAGAAGTTAATTCTATCTTCATAAAAACCTTAGATATTTATTGACAACAACTTTACTAAATACTAGATACATTACATTACTTTAATGACAAGAATAAAGATGCCAAGCATCAACTTTAAAGACATCTCTAGTCTTTCAAAGAAATAGCACTTAAAATATTTTCAAGCTCTTTTTTATGCTTGAAAATACTATTTAGTATATCTACTGCTAACTTTGTATTGTCTTCATAATCATGAGCTATCTCATTTCGAATTTCTCTAAGTTCAAACCATTCATCAACATCTAAAATATTTAACTTCTCTAATGAATTTAAAATATCTAAAAATGGCTTATCAACATTAGTTCCTTGGTAAAGCATATAAGCTTTAAAAAGTTTACCACCCATACTATCTTGTGCTTTTGAAAATCTATAAATAATTTGGTCTGCAAAAGCTAATTCAATCTTATTTTCTAATAATTTTTCAAAATCTGTTATATCTATTGGAAAAGTATAAGCATTTTGCAACTCTATAAAAGCTTCATTTATTCTTTTTAAATGAGTTTGTGATTCTAAAAAAACTTTTTCAAACTTCTTTTTATATACTAAAGTGCTATCGCCCATTTTCTTGCCTCTTGCTCTATTAATCTTGTTTTATCTTCGTTAAAAACAACATCAATTTTCTGATTATCTATTTTTTGTTTTAACTTAGAAAGAAATTTAATTTTTTTTTCAAACAAATCACTCTTATCATCAACTTCAATATACAAGTCAATATCTCCACCTTTTTTTGTATCATCTATTCTACTTCCAAAGAGATAGATAGTACCCTCTTTAAAAATGGAACTAAAAGTAGTTTTGATAGATTCTAAATAATATTTACTCAATCTCATAAGAAAGATTATATCATAGTTTCATAAAGCATAAAACATACAAATAGTTTTGGACTGCCTAGTTTAGATAGTTATTGAAATTCCCACATGCCAAGCATTTTAAATTTCTTGACAACAGCTTTACTAAATACTATAATATTACATGAATAAAAAGATAATACTAGATACTTTGCATCTCTTCAATGACAAGCATAAAGATAGTGGTTTTGAATTTATTAGCTTGTTTGATTCATATGCTAGAGGAACCGAAGATATTTTTAGCGATATTGATTTAACATATAAAATTAATCATAAAATATTTTATAAAGATGATGCTTTTGCGCAGTTAGACAAAATTCAAGAGATAAAAAAAACATTAGAAAAAACTTTTCATAAAAAGATAGATTTAATCCCAGCAAATACTACAAATAAAATCATTCAAAACACCCTACTAAAAGAGCAGATAATTATATGAAAAAAAGACTGGAATTAATTATTGATAAGATAAATGATATTGAATTTTTTATAGCACAAAAAAACAACAAAATTATACCTGCACTTGAGGATAGAATTTTAAAACCTGCAATAAGAATGCAAATAATCTCAATAGCCGAGCAATTTAATAAACTAAAAGAAGAAAATGAATTTGAACTTTTAGCACAAATAGATAAAGATGATTTAAGAGGTTTAAACGCTGTCAGAAATTTTATAGCACATGATTACGATAGTGTAGATGACCATATACTTGAAACAGTTTTAAGAGTTCACATACCAAAAATAAAACTTCAGCTTGAGAATATTTTAGAAATCTAATCCCACATGCCAAGTATCAACTTTTTGATAAATTTAGTTTACATTTTTTAACTATTTGGCTATAATGATAAGTCTACTTATCTAAATAGGAATAGTTATGAAGACTATAAATGTTTTAATCGACAAACATTCTATTGGCAGATTATTTTTTGAAAAAGAGAAAAATCAATACAGATTTAATTACATCAAAAACTTCAAACCAATTTCACTAATTATGCCCTATAAAAATCAACTTACATATGGAAAAAATGATTGATACTTGGCAACTCTCATTAGATAAAAACAAATATAAGGAGATTCCAGATGCAATTATACGAAATTGGTCCAAAAATTAAAGAACTAAGAAAAAATAAAAAAATTACTCAAGAATCTTTATCAAAACTCTCAGGAATCAGTCGTGTTACTTTAGGGAAACTTGAAAGAGGCGAAGTTAGTTCTGTTTCGATTAAAACTTTAGATATTATTTTAGATGCTTTGTCTTATGAGATAGATATAAAATATAGAAATAGTAATAGTTTTGGATTACCAGCTTTAGATGAGTTGTAATTTTAGCTAAAAGAAGAGCTTATAATCTTTTAAGAATTCAATTCTACATTTATTTTTAATAGCTATCTACTGTAAAGTAAATAATGCTATAATCAAAGTATGAAAAATATAGATGATATAAAAAATGACATTATTACAAGATTAAAACCACTTGATTTAGATAAGGTTATACTATTTGGTAGTTATGCTTATGGCGTACCAAATGAAGATAGTGATATTGATTTATATGTTGTAACAAAAGATGAGTTCATTCCTCAAAGCTTTAAAGAAAAAAGTACTTTAACAAAAAGTGTTTCTCGAGCTATTAGAGACTTACGAAGTACATTTGCTATAGATTTAATAGTACATACAAAAACTATGGCGCAACACTTTAAAGAATTAAATAGTTCATTTTCACAGGAACTATTCAACAAAGGTGTTGTACTTTTATGAGTAGTATTTAATTCTCAAAATGTTCCTAAAAAACACGATGTTTTGATGCTTAAAGACAAAGTAGAAAAATATATACACATTGACAATGAAGACTTGCTAGAAGATTTAAATGCTTTGTATATTGACTCAAGGTACCCTGGAGATATGGGCTTATTACCTAGTGGAAAACCAACGCAACAAGAAGCCAAAGAATTCTATGATTTTGCTAAGCAAATTTTTAATGAAGTAGGTGAGTTATTAGATGTAACGATTGAAGATATTAGAAAATAACTATTTTCTTTCAAGTTTTTGTTTTAATTTAGAAAGAAATTTAATTTTTTTTTCAAACAGATTACTTTTATCATCAACTTCAATATACAAGTCAATATCTCTACCTTTTTTTGAATCATCAACCCTACTACCAAAAAGATAAATAGCACCATCCCCAAATACAGAACTAAAAGCAGTTTTAATAGATTCTAAATAATATTTACTTAATCTCATAAGAAAAATTATATTATAATTTTATACCTAAATTTAATAAACCTTCCACATGCCATAAATAGATTTTATTTAAAAATACTTTAAATTTAAAATACCATTTTTTAACAAATTGAACTACTTTAAGAGTTCTTTTGTTTATGAGGTGTTATAATAAAGTAGTTGCAAATAAAATTTAATATTAAATTCGTTTATTATACATTTTATAATTTTACTTTAATTAAGGGGTTTTCTACGAAGATACTGAATATTAAGTTATTATTTATTTTTCTTTTGAGTACTGTTTTGCTGTTAGCTGCGGCTAACAATACGCCTAATATTTCTATTTCACCGATTACACAAGATGTCGTAGAAGGTTCGACGTCAGCTTTTGTAACTATTAACATTGATGAATGCCCAAGTAAAGATTCTATTACAATAGATATTTTTATGGAATCTACTTTCGTAAGAAGTGTTATTTTTGATCAAACATCATGTACTAAAACTTTTACGGAAGAAGTTCCTTTTGATGCTGCAGTTATAGAAAATGACTTTACTGTACAGATAATGACAAATTCAGGTACAAGTAATAATAATCATAATATAACCAATGCTGATGCTGAAATGGTAGTTATAGAATTACCATCAAACACACCAAGTATAGCCATGTCCCCTGCTACAAAAAATATATCGATAGAAACTTCTACGGTAGAATTTGATGTTAGCATATCGGAGTGCCCGAATAAAGAAAATATTAATATTATTTGGACAAATGAAAATAATGTAACAGATACTGGTACTATAGTTTTTACCAAAGATTTAAACAACCTTTGTACCAAATCTATATCCTTTACTGGAGCAGTACCATCTGGTTTAAATATATCTGATACTTTTGATATCAATATAAGTGCAATAACTTCAGGATCTCAAAAAATTGGTGGTGTTTCTCCTAGTATCGCAACTATCACTATTTTAGAGACAGTTTCAAACTTAAATATATCTAAACTTAGTAATCCTAGTGTTGTAAATATAGAAAATTCTTTTGATTATATCATTGATGTTACTAATAATGGTGAAAAAACAACTACAGGAACTATTACTGTTGTTGATGAACTTCCTAATGTTATAGAGATTGATCTTGCTCAAACAAATGCACTTTCTTCTCCACATTGGACTTGCTCACTAAACAATACGACACTGACATGTGAGCACAATAATGATATTGCAGTTGGAACAACTAATACAATTATCATAAAAGCAACAGCACCTATCTTAAGTGCTAGTATTATCAACACTGCTACAGTTTACAGTGGAAATGATTCAGATATATTAAATAATACTGCTTCAGCAAGGACTACTATTATTGACCAAAGTCGTGCTGATGATATATGTTATATAAAAACTGGTAATGAAGAATCAGACAACAAATGTACCACTATTGATAATAGTGATTTTTTTACTGGATTTACACCTTCATATAGCTGTAATTCTGAAGAAACTATAATAAATAAAAATCCATCATTAGAACTTAATTATGTTAGCATCTCAAAACAATACACTCCAAATATACATAAAGGAAGTTGTATAACTCCTGCAGGTACTAGTTGTCAGCCAAGTTCAGTTATTATTAGTTATCCTGGAGTGGGTACTGATGAATACACTTACACTTTAGGTACGATAGGAATAGATTCAAATATTACAATAGGAGATACTGGTACAGGTAGAATTGGGGATGATCTTAATAACTCTATTTTATATGCTACATATAAGAAAGATGGTTATACATACTCTGGTCAAATATTTGCATGTACTGGCGGCAGCAGTGACTCAAATGCTAGTGTAAGCGACTATATAGATGCAGTTGACTTATATGCCGATACTACTTATACAGATATAAATGGTCCAGATATTAAAACAAAAGTCAGTAATAAAGGTGCTTATAATATTGATGCTGTCTACCTTGGTTCAGATGCATCTGGCGTAGAAAACTATACTCCAACTGGAGATTTTCACTTATTACCCATAACAGTCGAGATAACAGTAGCTGACACAACTTGTGAAAATGAAAAGCCACTTATTGCAGATAATGGAAGTCCTTTTGGGTGGGCTGAAATTTTAGTTGGAGCTAATTCTGGAACTATTTTTAGTCCTGTAACATTTCCGGATTCTGCAATGAAAGATGCTAGACTACTCTTTAAAGCAATGGACTGGAATAATCTTTTTAATGGTTTAGATATAAGTAATAGTTGTAAAGTTAGTTCAACTCATGGTGCTTTATGTGGTGTACCATCTTGTTTATCATCGGCAACTCAAGCAAATGAAGCATTTCCACCTGATACAGAAGATAATATAAGAATTTTAACAGAATGCTATGGTTTAAATAGTGATGGTAGTGGTAGCGTAGGTGCAACTTCTGCCTGTCAAGTAAATAACTATAACGGTAATTGTGGAGGTGTTAAAACTCCTGGTGTTATCCAGCCACCAAAATATGATAACATGGTTGGTTGCTTAGCCTGTATTATGGACAAAGCTACTATACCTTCTTGTTCTGTAGATCACTTTTCTATTCGCCCTGATAGATTTGAATTAACATCTACAAATTCCCATTATCCAGATTTATTGCGAGCAGGTGCTGACTATAACTTGACAATAAATGCTTATGATTATAACTCCAGTGAACATATTAATGTTAATACGGCAGATTATAATCAAACTAAATCTCAAATGGAAGCATCAGATTCAAATGTTACAACATTTGATGGTTCTACAACTTCTTTACCTAGTGAATTAGCTGGCAAAACAGTAGAATGGAGTAACAATGATTTTAACATGAGTAATGGTTTATCAGACAATGCTGGAAATAGTAATGTTGCAGGCGTTTTATTTAATGATATTGCATTTGTAAAATTAATCGTTAAAGACAAAAACTGGGCAGCTATTGATATTAATGAAAATGACACACCTCCAGATTGCACAGAAGATGGAGCATATATTTGTACTCCAGATGCTCCTACCGTCGAATTTATTCCACACCACTTTACAATAACAGATATAAATATTTCAAATTATAGAACTACCAATAACTACACATATATTGCAAATTTAGAAGACTTAAATATTTCAACCTATAATATGGCTGGTCAAATTCAAGTAACTATTACAGCAAAATATAAAGATGCTAATGATACTAATAACTCTGATGCAACACTAAACTTTCAAACAGGTAATGCATTTTATGAAAATGATTTAAATGTATCTTTTGTTGCTTTCCATACGAATCATCATGATGCAAATACAACAACCATTCAAACTGCACGATTAGGTGGATTTATAAATGGTCAAAAAACAATTATCTTAGATAATGATTCTAATCTATCGCAAGTTTTAAGATTTAACTTCTCTCGAGAGGTAAATACCTCAGTAAATCCATTGATAATATATCCTGCTGATATAAATATAACTACACATTCTTACTATTTAACAACAATGGGTGCACCTGCAGGCAGTGCAGATATAAATGGTACAGAGAATGGACTTGGTGATGGTAATACAACTTTTATTTATGGTCGTACACATGCAGGTAGACAAAGATATAAAGGGTTTACGGGAACTGCAAATATTTACTATGAGGGATACTGTTATGGTACTGATACTAAAAATGTAGATTGTAATACAAGCTTATTGCTTCCTTTTTCTCCAAGTTTAAAAAGAACAGATGATAGTAGATGGTATGTGAATGAAAGTCATAAAGCAACAACTGATGGTAATATTGGTACTGTTAAACAAAAAACAGATAATATAGTAGATGTAACAAACCAAAATGATGATGATAGCTATAATCCTGCTACTGCAGACCTTAGATATGGGACAGTAGCAAATCCTGCACCATACGGCTACCCATACAAAACAACTATGGAAAACAATGCTTCAAGATGGTTAATTTATAATAGAGATAATCCAAATGCTACAAAAAATGAGTTTCAAGTTGAATTTGATGAAGAAGGTGATTGGAGTGGTGAACATGAGACAAATACAACTACAAAAAGTGATAATGCTATAAAAACAAATAGGAGAAGCATGTGGTAAGAAGAACTAACTACTCAAAAAGATTTGCTTTTACTATGATAGAGTTGATATTCGCTATTGTCATCATAGCTATCTCTGTCGTATCTCTTCCTATGATGACTCAAGCTACTCAAAAAGGAATTGAAAGCAATATACTCCAAGAAGCAATTTTTGCGGCTTCTGCTGAGTTGATGGGTGCTACCGCTGGATATTGGGATGAAAGATCTATGTTGGATACAAATCTTAGCGATATGTCAAGGGTTATAAATATTTCTGGAAATTGTAATAGTACGACAAAACTTAAACCTGGGCATATCAATCAGCCTAAGCATAGAAGATGTATTGAAGATACGACTATTATTGCTGCACATAATCAAAATACAGCTTTACCTGGTGTTAATGTTTTTGATTTAAATGATGCAGGACACTCTTCTGATAATATTTTTGTAGATACTACAAAAAATCAAGCTGGATATAAAGATACATATACCAGTACTGTTAGTGTAGCACTTAACAATAATGTTAAAACAATTACAGTTACTGTCAGTAATAGTGATAGGATAGTTACAGTTCTAAGAACACAAAGTGCCAATATTGGCGAAATTGATTATTACAAAAGGACATTCTAATGCGTCGTCTTGCTTTTAC
>JAGGWE010000218.1 GCA_021157665.1 Sulfurimonas sp. | reverse complement strand
TTTTCTTAACAATCTCACCAATCTCCTCGGAGTCAAGTAAATCATCAATAGGTACACCAGCAACTGTTGTAAATTTAGGAAGAGGAACCATAGTATCACCATGTCCACCCATTACAGTAGCACGAATCTGCCCTGCTCCATAACCTAATTTTTCATAAATAAAGTGAGCCATTCTTGCAGCATCTAAAATACCTGCCATTCCAAGAATTCTTTCTCTTGGAAACCCTGTATATTTATGCATAACATAAGTCATAACATCAAGGGGATTACTTACTACTACTACTACTGCATCAGGAGCATGCTCTTTTATCTCAAGTGCATACATCTTTACTATCTCTGCATTTTTTGTAAGTAAATCATCTCTGCTCATACCTGGTGTTCTTGGCGCCCCTGCTGTAAGAACAACAATCTCACTTCCAGCCATATCTTCTGGACCCTCTGCTGCTCTTACAATTGTGTGTTCTCTTGCCGCATTTGCAGCTTGTGACATATCAAGAGCCTTACCTTTAGCTACATCGATATTTCTACCTCTTAAAATAACTTCATGACATGAACCACGCATTGCTAAAATAAATGCTACTGTTGATCCAAAATTTCCTGTTCCAATGACTGTTACTTTACTTGCCATATATTTACCTTTGAGTTGTTTTAACTTTTGATTTTTAACTAAAAGATTCTTAGTTAAAAACAAAAAGTTATTTAATTGTTTCCACATGCCGTGGCATGTGGAAGTATATAAAATTATATTTACTATATAGCGTCAATAATTGCGTTTAAAGTTGCAGATGGTCTCATTGCAGCTTCAGCTTTTGCTTCATCTGGATTGTAATATCCACCAATATCTTGAGCTTTACCTTCAACAGCTAATAATTCAGAAATAATAGTGTCTTCTTTCTCAGTTAATTCTTTTGCTACTGGTGCGAATTTAGCAGCTAACTCAGCATTATCACCTCGTGCGAGTGCTTTAGCCCAATACTGAGCTAGGAAGAAGTGAGATGCTTTGTTATCTGGCTCACAACATTTTCTTGAAGGTGCCTTATTGTTACCTAAGTAACCATCATTTGCAACATCAAGTGCAGCAGTTAATGCTGAAAGTTTTGAATCAGAGTTTTTAAGACCTAAAAATCTTAAAGACTCAGCAAGTGCTAAGAACTCACCAAGTGAATCCCAACGAAGATGACCCTCTTTTAAAAATTGATCAACATGTTTAGGAGCAGAACCACCAGCACCAGTCTCATATAGACCACCACCAGCTAATAATGGAACGATTGAAAGCATTTTTGCAGATGTTCCAAGCTCTAAAATTGGGTACATATCTGTTAAGTGATCACGAAGAACATTTCCAGTTACAGCGATAGTGTTTTCACCTTTACGAACACGAGCATTTGTAAATCTAGTAGCATTTGTAACATTCATAAATTGAATATCAAGACCATCAGTATTTAAGTCTGCAAGGTAAGTTTTTGCTTTTTTAATCATCTGTGCATCGTGAGCTCTATTTTCATCTAACCAGAATATAACAGGAACTTTCTCAATTTGCCCTCTTTCAACTGCTAGTCTAATCCAATCTTTAATAGGAATATCTTTAGCACGAGACATTCTCCAGATATCACCAGCTTCACAATCAAATGCCATAAGCTCAGTACCATCTTCAGCAGTAACAGTTACTGTACCAGCTTCTGCAAGTTCAAATGTAGTTGGGTGAGAACCATACTCTTCTGCTTTTTGAGCCATAAGACCAATATTTTGCATTGTACCCATAGTTGTAACATCGTATTGACCATTTTTAACACAATCTGCTACCATCTCTTCGTGAAACATTCCATAAGTTGAGTCAGGAATAACAGCAACACACTCTACGGCATCACCATTACGATTCCACTGTTTACCACCTTCACGAACAACAACAGGCATAGAAGCATCAATAATTACATCATTTGATGCATTGAAGTTTGTAGTACCTTTATCAGAATCAACCATTGCAATTTCTGGATTATCAGACTCTACAATTGCTTGGAATGCTGCTTTGATTTCATCTTCTTGTGCGTGACCAGCGATTTTGATCTCTAAATCTGACATACCTTGGTTAGGGTTTACCTTTAATGATGCAAAAGTATCTGCATATTTTTCAAATACTGGAGCAAAGAATACTGTAAATGCATGACCAAACATAATAGGATCAGAGATTTTCATCATAGTTGCTTTAAGGTGAATTGACCATAAAACACCATTTTTCTTAGCATCTTCGATAGTTTTAGCAATAAATGTCTTTAGTTTAGCAACAGACATAAATGTACCATCTAAAACTTCTTTATCAAGAGCATCTATTGTTGCTAATTCTTTACCATTTAAAGCAATAGTAACTTTTTGAGCTTTAGTCATTGTTACTGACTGTTCATTCCCCTGGAAGTCACCATCACCAGCCATATGTGCAACATATGATTTAGAGTTTTCTGAAAATGCTTTTAAACGGTGAGGATTATTTTGAGCAAACTTTTTAACAGCTACAGCAGCTCGTCTATCAGAGTTACCTTCACGAAGAACAGGATTAACCGCAGAACCTAAACAAGTATTGTATTTAGCACGAGTTTCTTCTTCTTGGGCATTTGCTGGGTTTTCTGGAAAGTCAGGGATTTTATGACCTTGACCTTGAAGTTCAGAAATACACTCTTTAAGTTGACCAATAGAAGCTGAAATATTTGGAAGCTTAATGATGTTCCCATCTGCTTGTAAAACTACTTCACCAAGTTTTGATAATTCATCTTCTGCAAGACCCATTGCAGATAAAACTCTACCTGCAAGTGAAATATCACTAGTAACTACTTCTACGCCTGCTGCTTTAGTAAAAGCATTAACGATAGGTAATAAAGAATAAGTTGCTAAAGCTGGAGCTTCATCAATTTTTGACCAAATAATTTTTGACATATGTTGTCCTTAGGTTAATATTTTATTTACTGCCATAGCCATGAAGCTTTACAGAAATTTACAAATAATAACACTAAGATAGGTAATATATAGCTACGATACTTAAAGATTTACCTAGATTTAAATTTTGTTTCATTTCGTAGCACGACGAATATTGTTTAAGTGTGTAGAATAGTAACTTGTAAAATTATGTGTACCGTTCTTAGATTTCATAAAATATAAATAATTTGTTTTTGCTGGAAATATAGCAGCTTTTATAGCTTCAAAACTTACATTACAAATAGGTGTCGATGGGATACCTTTATGTTTGTATGTATTAAATACTGAAGTGTCTTCCCTAATTCGCCTTGGTGTAACCTTTATATGAGAATATTTTCCATAGTTAAGAGTTCCATCCATTTGAAGTTTCATCCCTTTTTTAATTCTGTTGTGTATCACTGAACTAACTATTGACATCTCTTCAATATTTGCAGATTCTTTTTGTATAACTGATGCTATTGCTACATATTGAAACCATTTTTTTTCATCATAAGTACCAAAAAACTTTATAGATAAATTTTTCATTTGAGAAGATGATTTTGCTAAAAGTAATTTTATAAGTTCAGATTCTGTAATTCCAAGTGGAATACTATATGTATTTGGAACAAATACACCCTCTTTTTGTTTTGAATTAAAATCATATACATTTTGTAACACTTTTCTATCTAGATTAAGATTATTGGATAGTTGATTGAAAAATATATATGTTGTTTCTCCAGGAATTAAAGTAATAGTTCTAAGAGCAGCTTTTGCTCTAGTTAATTTGTAAAGAAAATCCCCCTTAGATAAATATGTTGTATCAATATTTATCCATCCACTTTGTGGAGAGCCAATTACTCTAAGTAATAGGGAATCAAGTTTACTAAGATTATAGTCTTGTTGAATCAATTGTGCTATAATCTGATTAATAGAGCCCTTCGGTATATAAAGTACTTTAGAGGTGTTTATAGGCTTATTTAGGTAGTACATGAACGATAAAACAATTATTAAAACCATCTCTAGTATATATTTTATTATTACAAGTTTTTTATTATTCATATTTATAACACTTTTAATGGTATTTATAATTTTACAAAATGGACTTTATATAGATAATATATCGCTTCCAAATCTTAAAATTAAGCAATTATACATTAAATGGAATGAAAAATTAAATATTTCAGTTAAAGAATC
>JAGGWE010000028.1 GCA_021157665.1 Sulfurimonas sp. | reverse complement strand
TATCAATGATATTTTAACATATACTAAAAAAGCTTTTAATATCGAAAAAGTTGAACATATATATATAGGTTCACAAATCAATATAGTTTCTAAATTATATGAAATAGCTGAATTTGAGCTTAGTATAAAATCAAGTGATTTCAATTTTGATTATGGTTTTGAAAGTGAAGATTCTCATATAGATCAAATCCATGCCTTAATGCATATCACTGCAACATTAGAAGATGAAGATAAATACTCATGTAATTTTTCAATTTTTCATCGTCCTCCTAAATTTACTAAAAGAGAAAGTGGTAAATTAATTATGTTTGTAGCTGCTTCATTTTTAATTGCATTTGCATATCCTATAACTTATTGGATTTTATTATATTCACAAGAGTTAGAATATAAATTAAGACAACAAACATATATTGAGCTACATAATATAAAAACAACAAGAGAAGCTACAATAAAAAGTAGATTAGTAGATAAAGAAAAGGCAATGGTACTTCTTGAAGCAGAGAAAACAAGTTATGTTAATAAGAAGAATACTCTTATTAAAATTCATGATGTAAAAGTGAATTATCCAATGAAAGCAAAACTTATTACATCGCTAATTAATGACTTAAATGAGTATGCAGTAAAAATTGACACTATTAAGTATGATCAAGAGAAGGATGAGAAAAAATTTACTTTAAATCTAATATCATCTAAAGATAAAAAGATTACTCACCTTATAGAACATCTTACTAAAAAGTATGAAAGAAAATTTAAATTTTCACTTGAAAACATCTCACTTGATGAAGAACAAAAACTTTACTTCAGTGAGTTAAAGGTTTATATATTATGAAAACAAGTATCGAAGATTATTTACAAGGTATAGATTTATATTTTAAAGAAAAAAGTCAAAAAGATATATATATGACTTACTTTATGATATTTGCAGTTATTTTTGCTTTCTCTTATCTACTTTTTTGGGATTCAGCAGAAGCAGATTTTAAAGCCAAAAGAGCTCAGGTTATTGCAGTGAAACAGAAAATAGTAAATGACAATATTTACTTGCAACAAAATCCAGAAACTAAAATAACTCAAATAGAAAATGAAACAGCAAGAGCAAAAAAGCAGATGTTAGCATATAAAGATAGTAATAAATATATAAAAACTAAGATAGAAGAGATTTCAGCACTTGTTTATGATGAAGTAACATGGGGTGAATATTTACATTCTATATCTAAAAAAGCAAAAGCAAATAATATTAAAATCTTAGATTTTAATAATAGATATGCAAAAAATGATGGTTCATTTGGGCATATACTAGATATATCACTAAAAACAACTGGTAATTATGCAAATACTATCAACTTTATAAATTCACTTGAACAAAGTGACTTAGTTGTAGATTTACATACTTTTGGAATTAAAGCCAAAGATAAACTTACTAGTGACTTAAATATTTCAGTTTGGGGGATTACATACTAATGAAAAATCTATTAACAGTTCTAATCTTACTACTTTCATCTATAACTCTTTTCGCAGATGAGTTAGAATGGGTTGATGCGCAAATTGAAGCTATTAAACCGCCAAGAGATGGAATTAGTAGTTCTAAAATAAATGCGGTTAGAGATCCTTTTATTTTTTTAAAGAAAAATAAAGATGAATCTAAAAAAAGTAAAACAGGTTCAAAACCTAGAAGTAATTTGAAAAAGTTACCATCAAATGCCAATAAGGTCTCTAAGAAAACTAAAGTACTTGTTCTTGATGCAATTATCAACAACTCAGCACTTATAAATGGAAAATGGTATAGACCAAAAGATAGAGTAGGAAAGTATACTCTAAGCAATGTTAATAGAACAAATATTATTCTTTCTTATAAAAAGAAGAAATTATTTCTAACAACAGATAGTAAAAACAAAAATTTAAAATTTAAAAACAATTAGGACTTAACTATGAAAACATTGAAATCAACAATATATGGTGCACTTTTAACATGTCTATTATCTACTAATGTTATTGCGGACTGTTCATTTGAACTGTTTAGTATTAGTTCTACTAAAGGGACTAAGATTATTGACTTTGTCGAACAACTTAGTGATGAATGTGAATTTACTATTATAGTAGGTGACCCAAAAGCAGATAAGTTTTTAGATTCAACTTTAAATAAGACACATCTTAAAAATTTAACTATTAATGAAGTTTTAGATATAGTTCTTAAAGAAAATAATCTTTCATATACACTTGAGAACAACATCTTAAAAATTTCATATTTAACTACTAAAGTATTTTCTATTGATTATATTTTATCTACAAGAAAAGGATCTGCTAGTACAAATATAATGCTTAGTTCTGGAGGGATTGCTGATTCTTCTAGTGACTCTTCTTCAGATGGTTCCAGTTCATCTAGTTCTTCTAGTTCAGAATCTGGAACAAAAATAGAATCAAATGATGAAGTAAAATTTTGGGAAGAGTTAGATATAGAACTTCAAAGTGTTCTAAATCGACCACATGATTCTTATATCGCAGATACACCTATTATAAATAAAAATGCTGGTCTTGTTACTGTAACAGCCACTATTAAACAGATGACTAGATTTGAAAAATATCTAAAAAGACTACAAGAGAAAGTTCAACTCCAAGTATTAATAGATGTACAACTACTTTCAGTTACAATGACTGAAGGGAAAAGTACAGGTGTTGACTGGTCTCAACTGTATGCTTTACAAAATATCAATCTAACTGCGGATTATGCAAGAGGTATAAATGTAGCAGAATGGACTCCTCCAGGTTTGATTCAAAATGTTGTAAATCCTGACACTTCTGCAAAAATGCTTTCGATTCAGGGTGATGCATCTCTAAATGAAGTTATTAAATTTTTAGAAACTCAAGGTGATGTAAGTACTTTATCTAATCCTAAAGTTTTAACTCTTAACAATCAACCTGCTCTTATTACTGTTGGTACTGAATATTTTTATAAAATTACAAGTTCAGAAACATTAGCTGGTGGTAATACTGGTACAACAAGTGAAGATGAAGAGATAGAATCAGTTTTTGCAGGTGTACTCCTAGATATTACACCAGAGATAGCAGATGACAGAACAATAACACTAAAAATAAATCCATCTATCTCGGAAGCAAGAGAAGATATGAGTAAGGGTTCAGCTGATAGAACTATGCCACCAGATTTAGATCGTCGTCAGCTTTCTACCGTAGTAACAGTAAAAGATGGAAACCGTATCATTCTTGGTGGTCTTATAAATACAAAAAATGATATGCAAGGAAATCAAGTTCCTCTGTTAGGTGATATACCTGTTTTAGGATATTTATTTAAATATGAAGAAAAAGTAAAAACCATTCAGGAGTTGATTATTATTATTAGACCTCGTATTATAGATAAAGCTGAGAATAAACTTTCTCTTAAAGACTTAGGTTATAATGGTATTACAGATGCTCTTTTTGAAAACAACTCATCTGTTTCAAAAAAACTTGTTGATGTTAATTTAAAGTAATTTAAATATGGAATCTAGTATCTT
>JAGGWE010000095.1 GCA_021157665.1 Sulfurimonas sp. | reverse complement strand
GTGAATATCTGAAAATGGAAGCTTTATCGATTCATGAACTCGAACTAAAATCTCCTGCTCATGTAAAACCAAATCTTGAACATCTAAGCTTATATCTATTAAACTACGAAGTATCGTAGTTTTTAAAACAGGATAATCTAGCTTAGTTTTTGGTGGATTTGCTCTAAGAGAACCCTCTATCTCTTTGTCAGTCAAATAAGGGTGTGGAATTTCTAATTCTCTTATAAATTTTTCTATAGCTCTTTGCTTTAACTCTACTATCTTCTCTTTATCATTAGATATTCTTTCAAATATCTCATCAAATTCAGCATTTTGAAGATACTCAATTTCATATGGTTTAGTATTAAGTGTAAGTATCTTATGAAAATGTTGAGCAAAAATTTTATATCTAAGTGAAGCATTAAACTCTAAAGAATCATCTATATCAAATACCCCATCAAGAGCCTTTTGCAATTTATCTTTTTTCTCTTGTAATCTAATATGACGAAGTTTAGCCTCTATCTTTGTAATGGTAATTTTTTTACTTCTCATACCCATAAAAGAGTCAATCAAAAGAGCCTCTTCATGCACAGAAGCATCTAACTCGGATACAAGCTCTTCAAGTTTTTCATGCCTATCCATCTCAACCCTCTTTGGTTTATTAGATGGATATATAGTTTCATTTGCTATAAAAAAGTTAAGAATATCTTGACGATAATCACTGTCTGCTTCACTCCAAAGCATTCTTGCTGTTTTTATCATAATCTCTTTAGAAAATTCAATATCATATATCCCTAAAGTATGAAACAGTTCACTCAACACCTCAGCTTCAACTCTCTCAACCCCAACATCAAAAGGATCATCATCAAAATATTTTCTAATTCTTTGGTTTATTTTAGTATTTTTTTTATTTTTCTTTCCCATGTGAAATTGTAGCTAAAAGGAGTTAAATAATTATGCTAAAATTCTATAATGAAAAAGCTCTTTATAATTTTTATATTATTACAAACAATTTTATTTGCACATGCCGAGCCTTTGCAAAAAATTAAACTTCAACTTCAATGGAAATATCAGTTTGAATTTGCTGGATTTATTATGGCAAAAGAGATGGGATACTATAAAGAGGTAGGGCTTGATGTTGAGTTAGTGGAATATCAAAATGGTATAGATGTAATTAAGGAACTTGAAGAAAAAAGAGTCGATTATGCTGTATCAAACTCTATCATCTCTTATAATAACAATAAACTATCCAAAGTAACTTTACTTGCTACATATTTTCAAAGATCACCTTTGGTTATGATTACTCAAAAAAATATAAAATCAATTTTAAACTTACAAAATAAAAAAATTATGATTAGTTCCAATGATCAATTTAATAGCACCCTAACAACTCTACTTAACTATTTTAATATTGGGATTCAAAACAACACCTTTGTTGAACCAACTTATAATATTGATGATTTTATAAATAAAAAAATTGATGCTTCTACAGCTTTTCGTTCAAACGAACTCTATCTACTTGATAAAAAAAAGATTCAATACAATATTATTGATCCAGTTGAGTATGGATTTCCAACAACCGGAAATAATACATTTACTACTTATGAAAAAGTAAAAGACAAACCCCAAGAGGTAAAAAACTTTTTATCAGCAACAAAAAAAGGGTGGGAATATGCTCTTAAAAACATAGAAGAGGTAGCCAAACTTATACACACAAAATATCAACCAAACAAATCATTAGAACATCTTATTTATGAAGGTAAAGTAGTTAAAGAGCTTATGCTCCTTGATTTATATGAGATAGGCGAGATAAATAAAGAGTTTATTTTAAGAGCATATAAACAACTAATCAAAAATAATAAACTAGATAAAAATCAAATGCCAAATAAACTTATGCTCGATAAAACAGATTTAAATCAATGGATTAAACAAAAATATATAAAAGAAACCCAAAATACTATGGCTATAGTGATAAGCCTTTTTTTACTTTTAGTCATAATTTTACTGCTTATCTGGTCATTTAAGATGAAAAAAGAGATAAAACGACGAAAAACGGCAGAAAAAGAGTTAAAATATCTAGCCGAACACGACCCACTTACCAATCTTCCTAATCGTGTTTTATTTATAGATAGATTAAAACAAGCTATAAAAAATGCAACAAGATATAATGAAAATATAGCTGTTCTTTTTATTGATTTAGACCATTTTAAAGATATTAACGATTCATTAGGACATAATGCTGGAGATATACTCTTACAAACTATATCAAAAAAGTTGAAAAATTCTATTCGTAAAAGTGATACGGTAGCTAGACTTGGTGGTGATGAATTTAGTATAATTCTTGATCACTTTAATCATATAGATACTATTAAATCTGTAATAGACAATATAATTAACTCTTTAAAAGAACCTGTATATATTGATAATCAAAAACTTTATACAACACTAAGTCTAGGAGTATCCATATTTCCACAAGATGGTATAGATACTGAAACTCTTATAAAAAATGCTGATATTGCTATGTATAAAGCAAAAGACAAGGGTCGAAACAACTACCAATTTTATACACAAAACATGTCCAAAAAAGCCTATGAAAGAGTAGTTTTAGAAAATCAACTTCGTCAATCTATAAAACTAAAAGAGATGGAAGTTTATTACCAATTACAAATAAATGCTAAAGATGACAGCATAATTGGTATGGAAGCATTAGTTCGTTGGAATCATCCAGATATGGGTTTAGTCTCACCTGCTATTTTCATCCCTCTTGCTGAAGATATTGGTTTTATTATTGAACTAGATGAGTGGGTTACAAAAGAGGCTAT
>JAGGWE010000074.1 GCA_021157665.1 Sulfurimonas sp. | reverse complement strand
GAGATAAACCCTGATATATTTGGTTCTATGATACAAACCGTTGTAACACCTGAACATCGTGGCGATATGGGTATGCACTATACTTCTGTTCCTAACATCATGAAAGTTATGCAACCACTATTTTTAGATGAGCTTTATGAAGAGTTTGAAAAAGTTAAAACTAGTAAGAAAAAACTTCAAGAGTTAATAAACAGAATAGCAAATTTAAAGATATTTGACCCTGCTTGTGGGTCTGGTAACTTTTTGATTATTGCATACAAAGAGCTTAGACGGTTAGAGATGAAAATACTAAAAGCTATTGATGATTTATCTACTCAAAAAAGTTTTGCATTTTCTGAAATAAAACTAACTCAATTTTATGGGATAGAGCTAGATGATTTTGCTCATGAGGTAGCGATACTCTCTCTTTGGTTGGCAGAACATCAGATGAACTTAGAGTTTTACAAAGCATTTGGAAGAATTACACCATCTTTGCCACTCCAAGATGGTGGAAATATAGTTTATGATAATGCTACTAGGATTGATTGGGAGAGTGTTTGTCCTAAGGTTGGTGGAGATGAGATTTATATACTTGGGAACCCTCCATACTTAGGTGGGAAATCACAGTCAAAAGAACAAAAAGATGAAATGAAATTTGTATTTGATGGTATAAAAAATTTTAAAGAGTTAGACTATATTTCTTGTTGGTTCTTACTTGCATCAAAATATATAGAAGAGAATATGAAATATTCTTTTGTTACAACAAGTTCTATTTCAGAAGGAGCTCAAGTTGAGCAACTATGGCCATTAGTAATTAAAAATAATAATGAAATATTTTTTGCCTATAAACCATTTAATTGGACCAATAATGCAAAAGGTAGAGCTGGTGTTACATGTTCAATTATCGGCATACAAAAAAAATCTGAAGAATCAAAATATATCTACGAACAGTCTTTGAAACTAAAAGTAAATAAAATAAATGGTTACTTGACACAAGCAGATGATATATATATTACAAAGAAAAATTCATCAATTTCTAATTTACCTACAATGATTACAGGAAATAGTCCTTATGAAGGTGGAAATTTAATGCTAAATTATGATGAAAAAGAAGCTCTAATTAGTGAATATCCTCAATCTATTGATTTAATTCGTAAAACTTATGGTTCAAATGAGTATATCAAAAGTATAGATAGATGGTGTTTATGGATTGATAATAATATGTTAGATTTAGCTATGAGTATTCCTCCCATTAAAAAAAGAATTGAAAATATTAGAGAACTTAGAAAAGAAGGTGGGCAAGTTGCTAGAGGTTTAGTAAATAGACCACACCAATTTAGATATAGACATACTGGTAAAACATCAATTATTATAATCCCAATAGTTTCATCAAGTAGAAGAGAATATATACCTATGGGCATATTGCCAAAAGAGACAATTATTTTAAGTTCTGCAGCAGCAATTTATGATACTGAACTGTATGTATTTGGAATATTAAGCTCAAAAATTCATATGCAGTGGGTTAAATTAACTGCTGGTAAGTTAAGAGGAGATATAAGATATTTATCAGCCCTAAGCTACAATACTTTTCCATTTCCAAAAATTACAGATAAACAAAAAGAAGAGATTACTGAACTTATACTTAATATTTTAGATGAAAGAGAACAACACTCAGAAAAAACATTAGCTCAACTTTATGACCCAGATAAAATGCCACAGGGTTTAAAAGAAGCTCATCATAAATTAGATTTAGCCATAGAAAAATGTTATAGAAATAAACCATTTGAAAATGATGAAGAGAGACTTGAGTATCTTTTTAGGCTTTATGAAGAGATGATTGCAAAGGAGAAAGTTAAATGAGTAAAGAGAATATAAAAATAATACAAAATATTTTAAAAAAACAAGATAACTTTGAACTGGCTATAAAACTTGAAAATGCACACTATCGTTTTGTAGTATTTGAAGAGATGGAGGAGTGGGAAAAAGGTACTATCAATTTATATGTACACCCAAATCATTATGTAGAACTGTCAAAAATGAAGCTAGAAAATTTAAAAGAGTTATTTCAAGGTTTATTTGATTCAAATAAATTTATTCATAATATTGAAGTAAAAATAGATAAAAATATAGTAAGTGAAAACATAAGTGACACAGTTTATATTTTTGTAGATGAAGCCGGAGATATGGACTTTTCAGCTAGTGGATCTAAATATTATATGTTTAATTTTCTTATTAAAAGAAGACCGTTTAATCTTCATGAGTATATTGCCAATTACCGCTATTCACTACTTGAGAGAAATCTTGACCCATTAACTGGACAAAGACTAAATATAGAGTATTTTCATGCTTCAGAAGACAATAAATATATACGAGAGGAGATATTTAATATCATTTCAACTTTTGATAAAGAAAGCGTAAAGTCTTACTCTTATATATTGGAAAAACCAAAAGTTGATCCTGCAAAAAGAAAAGAGATAGATAGGTTTTATATAGATAATCTAAACCTAGCGATACATCAACTCCTGGATAAACTTAAAATTGATAAAAATTTTATAATCATTACAGATAGACTACCCGTACAAAAAAACAAAAGCAAACAGATAGGTGCTTTGAAAAAAGGTATTAAAAAATATATAAAAGATCATAGTTTGACTATACGCTATGATATATTTCATCATAGTAGTGCCTCAAGTGTAAATCTTCAAATCGTAGATTATATTAGTTGGGCTATATTTAGAAAATACGAAAGAGGTCAAGATAGTGATTACAATAAAATAGAAAAATATTTGATAGGTGTGGATTTGATGACTAAAGACAGGGATATTAACCATTATGAGAAATGACCCATTCCACCTATTCTCAAATGAGAAAGCTTCCCTTGGAATCTTATTGGCAGATGGGGACTTTGTAAGAATTATATCTGAAAACATGTCCAAAGTCAACTTTTTTATCGATAAAATCTTCTGTAAGGCTTTCGTCATATTACCTTACGTAAACCTTAAATATACCTATAAAGTATCCTGTATACGGGCTCTATTAGGTGTGAATAGATTTAAATCTTGTGTCATCGTTAATGAAAAAGGTTAAAATAGAAGAATGTCTAAAAATGTTACGGTTTAGACGATTTAGACGGGTATTTTAGACGCGTTTAGACGAAAAGAGATAAAAAAGGAAACAAAATGCCAAATTTAGTAGAAGTAAACTATGAACAAACAGGTGAAAGTAAATCAACCAATGAATTTGGTATGAGAGAGATGCAAGAAAAAGCTTTTGAACAAAGAGATGCCAAATACTTACTTCTAAAAGCACCGCCAGCCTCCGGTAAATCAAGAGCTTTAATGTTTATAGCACTTGATAAACTTGTCAACCAAGGTATTAAAAAAGTGATTGTAGCTGTGCCTGAAAGGTCTATTGGTGGTTC
>JAGGWE010000117.1 GCA_021157665.1 Sulfurimonas sp. | reverse complement strand
CTTCGTGCAAAATCTGCAATGGCTGGATATACTGACCCAAATTTTGCCTCTTTTGGTGGTGGTTTTGGATTTGACGGAAGCCCAAGTTTCTAATATGTTATAATACTAACTAACAAGTTATACAAACAAACAAAAAGGTTATAAGATGGCAAAAGAACACTCATTTGATATTACAGCAAAGATAGAGATACAGATTTTTAAAAATGCGATAAATCTTGTAGATAGAGAAGTTTCAAACCGTTACGATTTTAAAGGTACAACTTATGAGGTTACTTTTAATGAAAAAGCTAAAACTTTAGTTTTAATCGCTTCGAGTGATAACAAACTTGATGCCCTAAAAGATATAGTGATAGCAAAATTTTTAAAGCAGGGTTTGTCATCTAAAGTTATAGAAGAGTTAAAAGTTGAGGATTCTAGTGGTGGAAATAGAAAGGTAACTTTTAAGGTTGTTGATTATATTGAAACGAAAGAGGCTAAAAAAATTACTGCTGATATTAAAAAGATGAAGCTAAAAGTAAATGCTCAAATCGAGGGTGATTCTATCCGTGTAAAAGGTGCTAAACTTGATGACTTACAAAAAGTTATGGCTATGGTTCGTGAAGGTGAGTGGGATGCTCCATTAAACTTTGAGAACATGAGATAAAAGGAAACCCACATGCCAAACATGACAATAAATGAAGCAGCCGAGCATTTTGGAATTTCAAAAGAAGCGATTCATAACCGTGTTAGACGAGGTTCTCTTCTTGTAAGTATTGTAGATGGCGTTAAGTTTGTAGAGGTTGATTCAAATGTAAAAGTAAAGCCACATGCCAAGCTTAAAACACAAACTAGAACTAGAAGTGTAGTGGTAGGCAGTGAGGATAGATATTATAAACTTTTAGAAGAACAAAATACCACTCTTCAAGTAAAAGTGGAAAAATTAGAGAATGAAACAAGAAGTTTAAGAGATCAAAAAGAGCAGATGCTTATACAAGAGAGAGTAAAAATTGAGCAAATTTATAAAGATAAAGATGAGCAATTAAAAAATATTTTAAACTCAATATCTTCTCAATTTATGTTAAATACACCACAAAAAATTCAAAAAGAGGAACATGTGGAAGCTGAAATAGAGGTTGAAGAGATTGAAGTAAAAGCTAAACTTATCTCTTTAAAGAAGTATTTAAAAACTCAGAAATTCTCAGATAAAAAGCAAGAAAAAATAAAAAATAGATTTAAAAAAAGAGTGAAAAAAGATGAAAGAATTATCACTCTAGGAAGTAAATTTTATATAGATACTCTTAAGTATGACTATAAAGATTTACTAAAGTAGTGATTATAAATCGCTACTTTTAAGTCTTAAGCCTTTTAGATGTGACACAGGGTAAGAGTATGCTATACCTGCTCCTTCACCAGTAATATCTAATTTATGCATAATTATTTTAATTATATTATCAACTTTTCTTGTTCGAGTTATAAACATAAGATTTGAATCAGTTGCTTCACTATGAAGTCTGTTGTAGAAGTTATCCATCTCTTCAAGACCCATACCATGAGCAGGCATTATAGTTACCCCTCTAGCTCCTGCTTCTTTTGCAGCAAGTAGAGCCTCTTCCTCTTTATCTTGTGGTACTATTACATGTACTGCTGAAAAGGTCATTGTTGAGGAATGGCGTTTATGTACTCCATCAACACGAACAGTTGAGAGACCCATGTTTTCTGCATCTTCAATTGCATGACGAAGTTCATCCATGTGAATCTCTTCAAGTTCATGTTGCCCTTTAACACCCATTCTTTCTGTAATAACACCATATGCCATAACTGTAATCATTGGAAAAAGTGAAGCAAAAGCGATAAGTCCAAAACCATCTATTAGAGGGTCTCGACCTGGTATATTTGTAGCAAGTCCAAGACCAAGTGCAGCAACTAAAGGAACTGTTATCGTTGAAGTTGTAACTCCACCACTATCATAAGCAATAGGGATAATATATTTTGGAGCGATAAATGTAAGAGCAATTACAAGCATATATCCAACTATGATATAGTAAACAATATCCCCACCATTAACAATTCTAAAAGCACCAAGTGATATTCCAATAGCTACACCTACTGCAACAAAAAGACGAAGAACAAAGTCGTTGATTTTTCCATCACTAATCTCTTTGGCTTTTTTTGCAATTGCTGTTAATGAAGGTTCAGCCATGGTAGTTGAGAATCCTATAAAAAATGCAAAAGAGTAGATGATAATGTTGCTATCATTTTGTGTAAGTTGAAGAGCCATTGTTTCACCAAGCGAGAAAAGACCCATCTCTAAACCAATGATAAAAGCATCAAGACCAATGATAACTAATCCAAATCCTATTAAAACCTCTTTTAAATTTTCAACAGGTTTTTTAAGGATTATATATTGGAAAAATAAAATAACACCAAGTATAGGTACAACATCAAAGGCAACGCTCACTATACCTTTTAGTAAAGTTAAAAGATTAAAGTCAAAAGCAGCTGCAGTTTCAGGAATATTGGCAACAGTAGGGATTACGATTTCTGTAGCCTCTATAAATTGATAAACATAAATTCCGTAAAATTGTACAAAAATCATAGGAGTTAAAGAAGCAAAAGCGATAAGCCCAAAACCATCTAAAACAGGATTTCTACCTTTAATAGTAGAAGCTAAACCGATACCAAGAGCAGCTACAAGAGGAACGGTAACAGTTGAAGTTGTAACTCCACCAAGGTCAAATGCTAAACCAACTATCTCTTTAGGTGAGAAAAAAGTTGCAGCTACAACAAGAATATAACCTGAGATGATGTAGTAATGGATAGGGTGACCTTTTATAATCCTCCAAACACCAACAACTATGGCAAAACCAACAGAAAATGCAACAACCATTCTAAGAACAAAGGCGTCAATCCGTCCTGAACTTATCCCTGCAGCTTTATCTGCGATAACTAGAAGGGCTGGTTCTGCAACTGTTGTACCAAAACCTATCATAAAAGCAAAGAGGACTATCCATCCTGTTGAGCCTTTATGGGCAAAATCAGAGGCTAAACCCTCTCCAACTGGAAAGATACCAACTTCAAGTCCAAGAAGAAAAACAGCTAGACCAACACCAACGATAGCAAGACCAATAGTGGTACTTAACCAGTTATCTGGAACAGTTTGGATGATTGCCAGTTGGAAAAATATGATTACTAATATGATTGGCATTAAGTCTCTAAAAGACTCTTTTAAAAGTTTTAGAAATGATGTTAAGCTTAACATTTAAAGACCTTAAATAAATTATTGTAGAAGTATATCTTTTTTGTTTGAAATTAAAGTGTTATGTTAAAGCAACTTCCTTTATGTAAAAAATTGTGTAAATAAGAAGACTTTTAACAATCATTTAGTACAATCATAATCTTCAATCTGGTTTTGTGTCCGAGTGGCCGATGGTGCAACCTTGGAAAGGTTGTGTAGGAGCAATTCTACTGAGAGTTCGAATAACTCGTGAAGTATCTAAGAGAACCCCTAAAATAAGGACTTTCAGAGAATAAAGTTGCTTGAAAAAGCTGAGTGCGTCACTAATGCGTATATAATGAATTAGTATAATATAAGAAAAACAAATAAAATGGTTGAGTGTCCGAGTGGCCGATGGTGTAACCTTGGAAAGGTTATGTAGTTTATTCTACCAGGGGTTCGAATCCCCTCTCAACCTCCATATAGGTGCTTTCAAGCATTATCTGAAAATACTTTTCCCTTTAATCTTATTACTTTTAACCACATTAGAAATGTATGTATTTTGAGTGACGATACTGTCATTATGTCCTAACAATCCACTAACAATAGTTATACTTTCTATCTCATTATGAATAAGGTTAGTAGCAAATGTGTGTCTCAAGTTATAGAGTCTTCCCTCTGGCAATCCAACATATTTTAGTAGTTTCTTATACATCCAATCTAACTGTCTAGGGCTTGTGTATGCAGTATAGTATCGGTTGGTAAAAACCCAGGTATCACTTCCAGAGATTCCCTTTTGTTCTATGAGTGCATCCATTGCTTCTTTTAAGATAGGAATAGTTCTAATAGAAGAAGCTGTTTTTGGCTTATCTATATCTCCATCTCTAATTCTACGATTTACTGATACTGTTTGGTTCTCAAAATCTATGTCATTCCACTGCAAACCAATTACTTCTCCACTTCTTAAACCGCTTCCAATCATAAATAAAAATACATTTTTGAACTGCTTTCTAATTCTGCTATCCATTGCTCTAGTTACATCACTAATGAAACCATCAATCCCGTCAAGTATTATTTTAATCTCATTTAGAGGCAAATAGCTTACTTGTTTTCTCCCTTTTTTACTTTTAGCAGGTGGCTTCACAGCAGTAAGAGGATTAATATTAATGAGCCTTTTATGAATTTGGAGGGCTGGAAAAAGTTATGGAATTATTTTTAAATATTATGAAAGTTTAAAAGTTATATAATAATAAATGGGTAGGTTGATTATAAAATTATTTTTGTTATTCTTCATGATAAGTAGTATAAATGCTAGTATATTACTAACCGATAAAGAAAAAGAGTTCATTGAAAATCATCCAATTATAAAAGTTGGAAATGATAAATTTTGGCCTCCTTTTGATTTTTATGAAGATAATCAAGCTAAAGGTTTTAGTGTCGATTACCTAAAAGAGTTAGGTACTATAAGTGGTTTAAAGTTTGAATTTATTCAGGGTGAAAGCTGGGAAGCTTTAACCAATAAATTAAAAACTAAAAAGCTTGATATACTTACTGCTTTAGAACCCACTTTAAAAAATAAAAAGTTTGCACTCTTCTCGGATGATATTTTAGTGACTTTCGAATCAATGATTACTCAAAAAAAATACTCCAATTTAAACTCATACAGAGACCTTTATGGAAAAAAAGTAGGAATCATAAAAGGTTATGACCTTGAAAATGAGATAAAAGAGAATCACAAACAGATTGACATGGTCTTATTTGACACTCCATTAGAAGCAATACATGCTCTTTCAGATGGTAGAATAGATGTGTTTATTGAAAATAGTTCAGTAGCTTTATATCTAATGAATAAACACTTTATAAGTAACTTAAAGCTAAATGCTTCACCAAAATTTCCTAATCTTGATGATGGAGATATAATAAAAGTGGCATCGAGGATAGATTATCCAGAGTTACATTCAATCATACAAAAAGCAATCAAATTAATCCCTGATGATAAGAAAATATATTTACATAAAAAATGGATAAGTAGTATTAATAATCTCCCAAATAAAACAACTATTATAGCTTTAACAAAAGAGGAAAAAGAGTATTTAAAAAATAAAAAAGTTATAAAGATGTGTGTTGATCCAAATTGGATGCCATTTGAAAGAATAAAGAATTCAAAACATATTGGGCTAGCATCAGATTATATAAAACTTTTTAGTAAAAAACTAAATATCCCTATTGAACTTGTAGCAACTTCATCTTGGTCAGAATCCTTGCAAAAAGCAAAAAGTAGAGAGTGTGATATATTATCTTTAGCTTCAAATACCCCTTTAAGAAGTGAATATATGGATTTTACTTCACCTTATATGGTAACACCGATTGTTGTTGCTACAAAAATTGGCATACCATTTATTGACAGTATAGAATCAATTAAAGAAAAAAAGTTAGGTGTTGTAAAAGGTTATTCTTTTAATGAAATACTAAGAGGTAAATATCCAAATATAAACTTAGTTGAAGTTGATTCTACAAAAGATGGTTTAAATAAAGTAGAATCAGGCAAAATATTTGGATATATAGATAATAGTATAGTAATAAATGATGAAATACAGAAAAATTATGTTAGTACTCTCGCTGTATCTGGAAAATTTATCTATAAATCTGAACTAAGTATAGCAACGAGAAATGATGAAGTAATTTTAAATAATATTTTTCAAAAAGCTATAGACTCCATCGATTATGTGGATAAACAAAAGATATTAAGCAAATGGGTAAAAATATCTTATGCTTCAAAAGTTGACTATACATTGGTTTGGCAAATTTTATGTATCGTCTCTATGATTTGGATATTTAATATTTATAGACAAAATTTACTAAAAAAACAAAATCAAGAATTAGAAACTATTGTAAATGAAAAAACAAAAGATTTACATAACTTAAATAAAGATCTTGAACAAAAGGTTAAGCAAAGAACATTAGAGCTTGAAAAATTAAATAAAGAGTTAACTAATCTATCTAACATTGATCCACTTACAGGAGCATATAACAGACGATATCTTTATACTGTATCTAAAGACTTAATTGCTTTAACTAAACGAGGAAATCAACACCTTTCTCTTGCAATGATTGATATAGATGATTTTAAAAAAATTAACGATACTTATGGTCATAGTATTGGAGATGAAGTAATTAAAACTATTGTTAATAAAATAAGTAAAAATATTAGAGCAAGTGACACACTAGTAAGATTTGGAGGGGAGGAGTTTGTTATATTGTTAAATAATACAAACTTACATCAATCTATGATTATTTTAGAAAAAATAAGAAAAATAATTGAACAATGTATCTTAAAGGAGAGTATTAGATTTACTATAAGTATTGGTGCCTCAGAATTTATGGATAATGAAAATAATATTGAAAAGCTTATAAAAAGAGCAGATGAATGGTTATATATAGCTAAAAATAGTGGTAAAAATAGGATAGGAAATAAGGTAGCATAGTCTTTTAAGATTGCCACCAATCATGCAAATAGCTTGAGGAAAGTCTATTTTTTTCTTCTGAGAACTTACCTGTATTACATAGTTATTACCACTACCTTTGACCCCAATTATTCCATACCAAATTAGACAACAAGCCAATTTGCTCTATAATTAGGTACTAACAAGCGAAAAAGCCACACTCAAAGACTTCACCCAACGGGTGTAACTTTTTCCGAAACGATAGAATTATAGTGCAAACTACATTAAATTTCAAACTTCAAGTTTTTAATAGAGCTGAAATACCAACCTTAATTGATACTACTTAAAGAGCAAAAAAGAAAATTGAAACTCAAATTGAAATCTAATGAAATAGACAATAAAGCATACCAGAAGCTCTATACTCCTATCCGCCAGAGTAAAGATAAAGTTCAGTTCCATATTTGGGATATTTGTTATAGATTTAAAGGTAGATATTTTGATTGTGGTAGGTTGAAAGAGATTTATAGGGGCTAAAAACAGACACACTTCTTATGTGTGTTGCTGATATGTTTGTGTTAGTACTCACGTTATTCCAATGGCTCATATATGCGTTATAGGAAAGAATAGGGCACCATACTCATTTTACATTCTTTTTCGCATTTTCAGAGGATATAGGTAAAATATCGGTATAACTAGAGTAATAAATTGGTCGATAACAGGGACTTACGCAGTGGGTGTCTCTCGACGAACACAGTGTGTTTTTTAGGAGTGTTAAACACCCTCTAAATATCGCTGTGTAGGTAAGTATAGAGGTTTCGGGCCTCTTTAGTCGGAATTGGTGTGTATGTCGTTTAACCCATCCCAAACCCCGTAATACAGGGGCTTAAAGGGTGAAACTGGCTTTTCGAATCTCTCCAAAACCACCATTTATGATTAATAAAGGCATTAAAAAATTGCACTTGATATTGGAATTGGCGTATTAATACTTTTTAAAAAGTATTACAAACTCCTTTCTATCTCATCTAGCAAATAAAAATAAAAACTATTAGCTATTTTACTGTTTATTGTCAAAGTTAAGTTAAGTTAATTTTAGTTTCCTCTAGAACCTGGTTTTATAGCTTCACTTCCATCTCTACAGAGTGGACAAGTATCAGGTGAATACATCTCAAATGTAAAATCAGCAAGTGCAAAAAATGGAATATCCTGAGGAAGTTTACAGTTAGATTTAGTTTTAATATCGCTGTTTTCTCGTTTACAAAAACCACGATTTGCTAAAGCAGCTACTCCAACAATTTTTCCACCAAGAGACTTGACAACTGCTGCCGCTTCCATAGCAGAACCACCAGTGGTAATAATATCTTCGCACATTAGAACTTTTTCATCTTTACTTACTTCAAAACCACGACGAATATTCATAACTCCATCAACTCTTTCAGCAAAGATAAAACGAACATCTAAGGCTTGAGCAAGAGCAAATCCAGCGATAAGACCACCAAGAGCAGGAGCACAAACAGTGTCTATTTTTAAACCACTAGTTTTTATCTGCTCAGCTAGAGCCTCAGCAAGTAGTTTTGCAGTTTTTGGGTCTTCAAGAACTTTTGCAGATTGCAGATAAAATTGTGAGTGGTTTCCAGAACTTAGTTTAAAATGCCCCTCTAAAAGAGCATCTGCATCCATATATATTTTTTTAATATCCATGATTAAACCTTTAGTATCTCTACTTCTTTATCTTTTAAAATTTGGTCAATACTTGTTGAATGTTTATCAGTTGTTTTTTGAATAGTATCTTGTCCAGCTTTAGATTCATCTGTTGTAATATCTTTATCTTTTTCAAGTTTTTTTATTTGGTCATTTGCATTTTTTCTATCATTTCTTAATGAAACTTTGGCATTCTCACCCATACCTTTCATCTGTTTTACAGAGTCTTTACGCTGTTCAACTGTCATTGCAGGGAAAAATAATTTGATTACATCGCCATCATTAGTTGGATTTACTCCAATATTTGCAGCTGCAATAGCTGATTCTACATCACCAAGAAGATTTTTTTCCCAAGGATTAACAACGATTGTAGTTGCATCAGTTGCAATAACAGAACCGATTTGATCAAGTGGAGTAGCAGTCCCATAATAATCGATTTTAATATTATCTAAAACAGAAGTAGTAACTTTACCAGTTCTAAGTGTTTTAAAGTCTCTTTGCATATGCTCTATGCTACCTTTCATTTTTGTTTCACATTCGTTATATATTTCGTTTAGCATTTAAGTTCCTTAATCTATGAAAATAATTATGTTATTGTAGCAAGAAAAATTTAAGATGGAGTAAAAGAGTGATTTATAAAAAAGTTATAGTTGCAAAAAATGCAACTATTTTGTAGTGTTTGTTTCTATAGGAGTTGTTGTAGTTACAGCAGGTGCAACAATATTTGTACTTTCAATCATATCATCAACTACTGATGCTTGATTTGCTTGAGAATACATATATCCTAAAGTGATTGTATTTACAACAAATAAAAATCCAATTGTAAAAGTTGCTTTTGCTAAAAAACTACCTGGACCTTTCGCTCCAAATACAGACTCATTTGAGCCACTATATGCCCCAAGACCAATGCTTGAGCTTTTTTGTAATAATACCGCTATCACTAAGATAATAACTAATACTATTTGAACAATAAGTAATAAACTAGTTGTCATTTATAAATTCCTGAATATAAAAAGTGGCGAATTATATCTAAAAAAAAGTAAGATTAAGATATAATTTCAAAATTTTAAATAAAAATATCCCATGAAGGTCTTAAATGAAAGATTATAGAAATATTATATTTGTGTTAATTATCGCTCTTTTTCTTTTGCAAATGTTAGTAAATAAAGAAGATGCAAAAAGTGAGAAAGTTATACAAAAGCCGATTATTGCATTAAGTACATTTTCTCTTTATGACATTGCTAAACACATTTCAGAAGATTCTTTAGAAATTATTATGATTTTACCAATTGGTGTAGATGCACATAGTTATGAACCAACTCCAAAAATGATGGCTAAGTTGGAAAAAAGTGCCTTAGTTGTTTATAGTGGTGCAGGACTAGAACCTTGGATAGATGGATATAACTTTAAAAATAAAACAATTAATATGAGTAAATTTGTAAATCTCAGAGAACTTGAATCTCAAGAGCATAATGCACATGCCCATACTCACCATCATCATGCTAAAGAAAATAGTACCGATCCTCACTATTGGCTAGATATTGAAAATATGATAAAAGCAACAAATTTAATAGCTGATGAACTAATAAAAATTGATTTAAAAAATAAAGATAAATATATTAAAAATAGAGATAATTATATAAAGATATTGAAAAATTTAGATTCTTTATATAAAGAAAAATTAAAGTCATGTTCTCTTGATACTATTATTGTAAACCATAATGCTTTTTCTTATCTTTCAAGCAACTATGATTTTCATGTAAAAGCATTAAGTGGTTTCTCTCCTGATACTCAAGTATCACCAAAAGATATGATACGAATAATAGATGATATTAAAGAGCATAAAGTATCAACAATATTTTTTGAAAATTTTGTAAGTGATAAAGCAATAAAAAGTTTGGCACAAGAGGCTAATGTTAGTGTTGAAACACTTCAACCACTTGGAAATATAACAAAAGATGAATCAGAACAAAACTTTACATATGAAGATATTATGAAAATAAATCTTACAAAAATATCAAAGGCACTTAAGTGTCAATAGACTTCAAAGTACCTATCTTTGATGTTAAAAATTTAAGTTTTATTGTTCGTGGTCAAAATATTCTTTCAGATATATCTTTAGAGATT
The DNA here is from genome assembly GCA_021157665.1 of Sulfurimonas sp. GTDB lineage: Bacteria > Campylobacterota > Campylobacteria > Campylobacterales > Sulfurimonadaceae > Sulfurimonas. The sequence goes on along the minus strand of JAGGWE010000117.1, from coordinate 1,072 downwards.
TTCAATGCAGAATATATTGCTATTATTGGTCCAAATGGTGGTGGTAAAACAACTCTTATTAGAATGCTTCTTGGTTTAGAAAAACCGACAACGGGAGAGATAAAACTTTTTGGTAAAAAGCTTTCAGATTTTAAAGAGTGGCATAAAATAGGTTTTGTACCTCAAAGAGCATCTCTTGTTGATCAAAATTTTCCTGCAACTGCTTTAGATATTGTTAAAATGGGAAGAGTTTCAAAAAGAGGAATTTTTTCAAAAGAGACTCAAGAAGATAAAGATGCAGTAAAAGATGCAATGTTTAAAATGGGTATTTTAGATTTAAAAGATAAAATGGTTGGAACATTATCGGGTGGGCAAAGACAAAGAGTTATGATTGCTCGTGCTTTGGCTTCAAAACCAGAAATTTTGATTCTTGATGAACCAAATACGGGTGTAGATATGGTTTCTCAAAAAAACTTTTATACTCTTTTATCAAAATTAAATAAAGAAGAAAAAATAACTATAGTTTTTATTACACATGATATTGGAGTTATTGCAGATGATATTGGAAGATTATTTACAATTAATCAAAAAGCAATCATTTGTAATGACCCTAAAAAAGCTATGAGTTGTGAAGATATGAGTAAACTTTATGGCATAGATGCTCATCTTATTCACAATCATAAACATGAACATTAGGATTGTCAAATGTTAGAAATGTTTGAATATGAATTTATGCAAAGAGCTTTTTTAGTTGGGATGTTGATAGCTGTTCTTGCTTCTGTTAGTGGTACTTTTGTTGTTTTAAAACGATATTCAATGATAAGTGAAACATTAGCCCATTCTGCTCTTGTTGGAGTTGCTGTAGGCTTAGTAGCTGGTTTCAATCCTCTTTGGATGGCAGTTGTTGTTGCTATACTTTCTGCATGGCTTATTGAATATTTAAGAAGTTCTTTTGCATTGTATTCGGATGCAGTTTTAGCAATTTTATTATCAGGTTCATTGGCAATAGCTGTTATTATAGTTTCACTAGGTGGAGCATTTAATAATTCACTTTTTTCATATCTTTTTGGTTCTATTTTAGCTGTTAGTGATG